>JAUHWE010000514.1 GCA_030424825.1 Verrucomicrobiia bacterium | reverse complement strand
ATCGCGAAGCGACTACAGGAAAGTAAAACGACCGCCCCCCATTTTTACCTCGAATCGGAAGTCGAAGTAGGTGCCCTACTAAACTTGAGAAAACAGCTCAACGAAGAGCTCTCCTCTCTTTCGCCCGAACAAGGAGGAGTCAAGCTAACGGTCAACGACTTCATACTGAAAGCGTCGACTGAAGCGCTGCGGCGCGTTCCAAGCATGAACCGATCATGGGCAGGCGACACCATTCGCCAACATGGCTCAGTCGACATTTCATTTGGTGTGGCAATCGAGGACGGACTTTTGACGCCGGTTATCCGCAACGCCGACGCAAAATCGCTTAAATCGATATCAATTGAAGCGAAAGAATTGATCGAGAAAGCCAGGTCAAAGAAGCTCACTCCTAATGAAATGTCTGGAAGCACCTTCACGGTAACCAATCTCGGCATGTTCGGGGTAACCGGGTTTTACGGCATCATAAACACTCCCAATGCAGGAATCCTATCCGTGGGAGCGACAATCGCTCGCCCGGTTGTCCGTGAAAATGGCAGCATCGAAGCCGCCCAGATAATGAAGATCGGCCTTAGCTGTGACCACCGAGTCGTCGACGGGGCAATCGGGGCGCAATTTCTCCAGGCGCTCAAAACGATTCTCGAAAGCCCCGCCTTGATTATTATCTAAACCGACATCACTCGGTCGGATTACACTCTATTCGACCGAAACAGGTTTGCTGACAAAGCGACCTACGATCCGCTTCACATCCGCTAAACCGAAAGGCTTCAGAAGGAAGTCGCAATTCTCTTTCTCTCCATCCGAGAAAGGCAGAGCGTGTTTGTCGTCGTTTCCGCTCGTCATGATAATGGGAATACGGTCACCATCTAAGCGGATACGCTCAAAGACTTTGCTCCCATCAACTCGAGGCATGTTCATATCAAGAACCACGATTTCGATTTCATCCTTATGCTTCTCGTACAGTTCGATACCCTCCACCCCGTCGTTGGCAACGATAGTGGTGAATCCATAAGACGTTAATATCGAGTCCAGCGCTTTGCGAAGCACTTCTTCATCGTCTACAATCAGAGCCATTCCAACCGTAGGCAGATCGTTTTCAACGGGTTTCTTTTTTGCGGGGATAGGTTCTGCTGACCGTTCAACTTCCTCATGTGCCGGAACGTAGACTTCCTTCTTGTCGCTCAACCGATACAAAGACCCACCCAGCACAACCTGTGCGCCATCTCCTAACGCAATGCGACCTCCTTTGATTCCCACATTGGCATAGAGCCCATCGCCACAGCGTATTCGAAATTTCAATTCGCAATCGCTTTTCGGTCCTGTGGCAAAATTTCGCAGGTCGGCCATCACCCGCTCTCTATCCTTTGGATGAATCGCATTCTCGAACGTGGAAATCGAATCACCAAATGCCTGGGCACCATATCCCAACGTTTTCCGAAGGGCCTCGCTGAACTGCATACTTCCGCCAGCGAGATCCCATGACCAAAATCCCGCTTCCCGCGTGGCCAAATCCACTCTCCGCTGACTCGCCAGAAACGCGTCCTCAGCTCTCTTCTGCTTCGATATGTCGCGCATCGAGATCAGGCAGGCCGATTCCTCGCCCCAATCCACTGACAACGACCTCAGCTCCGCTCTGGGGTGGTCGGCGTTCTTAACGGAAATTTCCATCTCGACCTCCTCCACCTCTAGCAGATCATACTCCAGCACGTCCTCCAGAGCCTCACCCATATTCGCCCCAAACCAGCGCTTTGCCGTTTCATTCGAATACAGCAAAATCCCATCCGCCCTGGATACGACAAACACCGCTTCGTCGATCTTGTCCAGGACCCCTCGATAAAGAGAATCCACATGAACCGCATCCCGCTCCGTCCGTTGAACTTGAAGTTCGCGAAGCATGCGGCGGCGTTCCAGAGCGTAGGAAATGGACTGGACCAGACAATCCTCTCCCAGTTCTCCCCAAAAGAGACAGTCATCGGACAAGCTGCGAGCCGCATTCAGTACGGCGTCGGGCTCCGCTCCTTCCACGATCGATACGACTGGAACCTCGCCTCTGGTTGGGTTGAAGGATACTAGCGAATCCAAACCTTTGGCGTCCACCAATTCAAGAGCACTTAAAACGATGTCCCACCTTTTTTCCAAAAGCAGCTTGTTGGCCCGGGCCAAAGAGTTCGCGGTCGCACAATGAAACCGGAAATCGCTCGATCTCGCAAGGAGGGTAACGATCCTACTGGCTCGTGAAGCATCCGATTCAACTATAAGCGCTCTAATTTCTTTTCGACCCATTTCTGTTCTTCCGGATCCTCATCAAGGCCTTCCACCCCGACGTCCTCTAAAACGTTCTCCAATCAGCCCTCAGGCGCAAGAGCCTAAACCCTCGAATTTGCTAATCTTCAGTGAATCGTAAAAGAGACCCGGCCAATTCACTCCTCCGTCTGCGAGGATCATTATCCGGATTTCAACTAAAACGCGTTCACCTATCCAATCGTATGGAATTCCCAATACAAGAAATCAACGCCTGATCTGGCCGTGCACCTTAACGACTTTCAACGCAACCATTGGCTGGCCAAACAACGAATGGGATTCCCTAACGGGATTCGGAACGTTCGACGACTTCGTTCATCCACTTCCAGGTTCTGGAGCGATATTCGCTGGGGACAAGCAGCCAGCAGTCGGTGTGGGGATGCTTGGCGGCGGGATGAGGAAAACTCCCGAAGATCTTATGGGTGTCAATATTGCTCAAGGTGAAATGGTCCACATTAGTCAGCACAGATCTAATAAACGCCTCCGTACCATACGGGTCGCCATTCTGACTGACTAAATAGGGACGACTCCCCACTCGCTTCAAACGTTCGACCGCTCCTTTGCGGTACTTCACCAATGGCGTACCCCAATCCGTGTTTCTCCACTCTATGATTCCATCAAAATGGTCATGCGTAATGAAGGCTGACCACAACCGAGCAATCTCGTCATCATACAGACCCAGATAGTTTACCCCAATCGCTCCTCTCGAAAAACCGCACAGAAACACCGCGTCGGGGTCCGCGTTGTATTTCCGAATGATCCGCGGCACATTGACTTTCGCGTAATCGACGGTCGCTCGTTCATCGCCCCACCAAGTAACTTCGTTTTCTTTGAGGTTATCGGCGATGTAAGGCAGCGAGACCCAAATATATTTCCCTCCGGATAATCCGAAACCCAGACTCGCGTCATCAACTTCTCCGGTCGAGCCCGAAGTTGGGAAATAGTTGCCCGTGTACTCAAATATAATGGGCAATCGCTCTCCGTTCTCGCTCCAATTCTCAGGCAGGTACAATGTATGGAAAACCTCATTACCCTCGTATTCAGAAGCAACAACATTGACTCGCTTTCCTGCGGCGGGCAGACCTTCACTCAAATGGGGCACTTCCAATATTTCGTCGGAATCGACGTCCAGCTGAAATTCCATTGAACTCGCTAAAACCGTGAATCCACCCAACCCAGTGGAGACAAGAAACACCACAGCAAGGGGCCTATTCAGAAATCTGTCCAACCGCTCCATCGCAAAGACACCCAACGACTACAATGCTATCGGGAAACCGTGGCCTCAATTGTGCTTGGAGCCCAACGAAGCGTTTGCATAACATCGATATTCACCGATGCGTCATTCGACCCAATGGCACCCGCGCGACTGGCTCCCCGGTCAACGATCGATCTGAGTTTTTCGCTCAAACGATTCGCTATTTCTGGTTCCTCTTTATACCGGTTGGTTGTTTCTGCGATGTCCGTATCCAAATGATACAGTTCGACCGCCCTCGGCTTCCCGCGCGACTGAGCCGGATTCGCTCCTCCGTTCTTAAAGACTACTTTCCAAGGACCTTCCATGTAGGCAAACTCTCCCCAGACCGAATGGCTCACGACGTGATCCCGATGCGACCGATCGCTTTTGCCCAAAACAGTGGACAGAAAACTGAAGCTGTCCTCGGCCGCGTCCGGGGGCAATTCCTCCTCCAGGAGTTCCACACAAGTCGCGAAGACATCATTCAAACTCAGGATGTCATCACTCACGGAACCCTTTTTGATTCGCCCCGGCCAGCGAATCAAAAAAGGAACGCGATGCCCGCCCTCCCAAATGTCAGCCTTTCGCCCCCGGTAGGGACCACTCGGATAATGTCCCGCACTCACGAGCGTATTCCAATCGGTCGGCAAGTGCCCATT
>JAUHWE010000513.1 GCA_030424825.1 Verrucomicrobiia bacterium | reverse complement strand
CCATCCTAGATCGACTGGGCTACCGTCCGATTGAGGCATCTGGAGGGAAAGAGGCCTTGGATCTCATGAGAAAGGGTCCCTACGACCTTCTGTTTACTGACGTCGACATGCCCGGGATGAATGGCATTGAACTGGCAAAGGCCGTTCGAGCCCATGAGTCAGCGACGAAACCGCTCCGTCCTGGCATCGAAATTGTCGCCGTAACCGCGAATACCCTTCCGGAAACGAGGTTGAGCTGCAAGCGAGCTGGAATGAACGGCTTTCTAGAAAAGCCTGTTGATCTGGAGAGGATTAAAAAGCAGATCCTGAAAAGCTGGAGACGGATAGAAAAACGTCTCCCTAAGCCTTAAAAAAGCGACTCGCTTACGAAGCAGCGCGTGCCGCATCGATCAAGTCGCAGAAAGATTTCGAATCCAGTGAAGCGCCACCGATCAGGCCTCCATCAATATCCTTCTGTCCCAAAAGCTCGGCGGCATTCGAAGGTTTCATCGAACCACCGTACAGGATGCGCACTTTTTCAGACGCCACCTTGCCATATTTCTCCGTCAGCAATGATCGGATGGAGTCATGAACCTCCTGCGCCATTTCAGGAGTCGCCGTCTTACCCGTTCCAATCGCCCAAACGGGTTCGTAAGCGATGACGACATTGCTCAATCCTTCAACATCCACGCCTTCGAGACCTACCAGCAGTTGCCTTTTTACGACTTCTAGCGTCTCGTTAGCTTCGCGTTGCTCTAAGGTTTCACCGATGCAAAGTATCGGGTTGAGCAAGTTCTCCAAGGCGAACTTCACCTTTTCATTCACAAAGGAATCGGTCTCACCAAAATACTCTCTACGCTCGCTGTGCCCAAGAATCACATACTTGGCAAACACTTCTCTCAACATTTCCGGCGACGATTCACCCGTATAGGCTCCATTCGTTTTGGGATAAAGATTCTGGGCTCCCAGCTTCACGGCAGACCCTTCAATCGCTTGGGACACTCGGTCCAATGCGATAAATGAAGGGCAAATCACCACATCGACAGCGGCGTCTTTCGATACAATTGACGCGATCTCGGAAGCAAGCTTCTTGCCCTCTTCCGGCGTCTTGTTCATTTTCCAGTTTCCTGCGATAAAGTATTTTCGGCTCATTGGTCTCAAGTAGTGTAGTGTAATTAAGTTATATTTGGATACAAATCCTATCGATCATCGAGGGCTTCAACCCCTGGAAGCGGCTTGCCTTCGAGAAACTCTAGACTAGCGCCACCACCGGTGCTGATGAAAGACACCTCACCTCCAAAACCTGCTTGGTTCACGGCTTTGACTGAATCGCCCCCTCCAATTATCGAGATCGCGTCCTTGTTCTTAGCGACCGCTTCCGCAATCGCGAATGACCCCTTGCTACAGGCTTCGATTTCAAAGATACCCATAGGCCCATTCATCAGAATCGTTTTCGCATTCGCAAGTTCTTCAGTATAAAGCGCCACCGTTTTAGGACCAATGTCTACGCCTTCCCAGCCATCAGGGATGTTGCCGTCTGGATCCGTAACACCAATGTTTCCCACGCTCATGTTGTCGAAATCGAGCGAATCAACCGTTACGTTGTCCACCGGAAGAAGAAACTTAACCCCCTTTTCCTTTGCTTTCTTCAGAGCCGCTTTGGCTGTGTCGACGAATGCCGGTTCCGATAGGCTATCTCCTACAGTCTTCCCATTAGCCAGGGCAAAAGTGTAGGCCATCGCCCCGCCGATTAGAATCGTGTCCGCCTTGTCGAGCAGGCGATCGATCACCGTGATCTTGTCGCTGACTTTCGCCCCGCCAAGAATCACGACGAAAGGGCTTTCCGCGTTTTCAGTTTTGTCACCAAGATACTCGAGCTCTCTCTGTATCAGGAAACCAGCGACTGCAGGTTTCAAGTATTGAGCGATCCCAGCCGTCGAAGCGTGAGCCCGGTGCGCCGTGCCAAACGCATCGTTAATGAATACATCTCCCAGCTTAGCGAAATCCTTGGCCAGCTCCGGATCGTTCTTTTCTTCACCCGCATGAAAACGGACATTTTCCATCAAAGCAACCGAGCCGGGCGAAAGCTCGGACACCGCTTTTTCCGCCGCAGGCCCACGCGATTCAGGCACAAAAACAACCGGCTGACCGAGTTCATCAGCGAGCGCTTTCGCCACTGGAGCCAATGAGTATTTCGAGTTAACCTCCCCCTTCGGCCTTCCCAAGTGACTGAGAAGTATCGCAATGCCCCCTTGGGCTACCACGTGCTTGATCGTCGGAAGCGCTCCTAGGATACGGGTCTTGTCCGTGATTTCCTCGCCTCGAAGAGGCACGTTGAAATCCACGCGGATCACCGCCTTTTTGCCTTTAAGGTCTAAATCTTGTATCGTCTTTTTCGCCATGGCGAGAGATTCGGCTTACGCCAAAAGTTGGAATGCTAATTGGTTTTGATAATCGGAAGGTTGGCTTACGCCAGCTCCAAAAATGGAACAGCTAGCGATACCACCAGGCCCCCAAGGGCGCTACAAAAAAGAAAGTCCTTTGCCTGGAAAATCAGACAAAGGACCGAAAATAAATGCGATTAAAGTGCCGAGATCTTTTTGAGAAGATCGACAACGCGGTTGCTGTAGCCCCATTCGTTGTCGTACCAGCTCACCAGTTTGAAAAAGGTGTCGCTCAGGGCAAGTCCCGATCCCGCGTCGAAAATCGACGATGCCGGGCAGTGGATGAAATCCGAAGAAGCTACTTCGTCTTCCGTGTACTCCAAGATGCCCTTGAGGGAACCTTCGGAAGCTTCCTTCATTTTCTGGCAAATCTCCTTGTAGGAAGTCGGCTTGGTGGTCTTAACCGTCAGGTCAACTACGGAAACCGTCGGAGTAGGAACGCGAAACGCCATTCCGGTCAGCTTTCCCTGAACCTCTGGAATCACCAACCCAACTGCCTTAGCAGCGCCAGTTGAGGATGGAATGATGTTCATGGCAGCCGCACGCCCGCCCTTCATGTCTTTCGGCGAAGGACCATCGACGGTCTTTTGCGTAGCAGTATAGCTGTGCACCGTGGTCATCAGACCTTCTTCGATACCGAAATTGTCGAGTATCACCTTGGTGATCGGGGCCAAGCAGTTTGTTGTGCAAGACGCGTTCGAAATGAGGGTGTCCTCTGCAGTCAGGGTATCGTCGTTGACGCCCAAGACAACGGTCTTGACCCCGTCCCCTTTACCGGGAGCGGAAATAATGACCTTCTTCGCTCCTGCGTCGATGTGGCCTTGAGACTTCTCGTCCTGAACCCAAAGGCCCGTCGATTCGATCACAATGTCGATTCCGAGCTCCTTCCAGGGAAGATTGGCAGGAATCTCACGCAGGGCGAGACACTTGATCTTGTGACCATTGACCACGAGAGCATCGTCTCCCTCCGCCTCTACGGTACCATTGAAACGACCTTGAGTCGTATCATACTTAAGCAGGTAGGCTAGGTTGCCGGCGGGAACGAGATCGTTCACGGCTACTACCTCTACCTGGTCGCCCAGGAGACCCTGGTCGACAATTGCGCGGAAGACTAAACGGCCGATGCGGCCAAATCCGTTAATAGCTACTTTTACAGCCATTGTTCTCTAATGTTTACTGATTGACGTCTTAGTTTAGAAGGCTCCATCACTCCGAAATTGCTCCCAGAGATCTGGCGAACGGCGAGTAGATGGCACCCTTTCAAGAAAATCAAGGGTTTAAAACGGGACATTTCGAACTTCAATCCTGAGATATCCACAAGCCGGTTCCCAACGAAGGAAGCGTCAATTCGGACCTGATATCGTTCTTCAATGGCTTATCTCCAAACCCCCAGAATCGATCGTGGTCCGCAAGCTGCACCCAATCGGCTTCCCAATCGCCCAAATCCAAACGCAAGGGAGACATTTCGGGATTCACCGCAAAAAGCAACCGACTCTCTCCCTGACTCCGATCCGCATTGAACACCACGGCCAATGCGTTCCTTCCGTCGATTTTCGCAAAATCGAAAAAGCCTTGGGATGCTCTGGAATAGTGACGCACCAAACTGCCCAGGTCCGATTTTCTAAAGTCGATCCAGTCTTTGAAGTAATCGCTGGTCAACGCGTACTCGATTCGCCGGTCGTAATCCAAAGCGTTTAAGTCGCCTCGTTGATAAGTGTTGTTCACCCCGTTCTTGGAAAAGAGAAAATCCTGGCCGGCGTGGATCAAGGGCA
>JAUHWE010000512.1 GCA_030424825.1 Verrucomicrobiia bacterium | reverse complement strand
CGGACCGTAGTGAGGCAGGGGTTTACCGCGCTCGTAAGCCCCGAGGTCTGGCGCTTTTCCGGTGTAACCATCCGTGAGGCCGGGCAATTCCGTTCCTGCGTCTACCGCCGCGGATCCTGCTCGGAGTCGGAAATCAAACTCGTCCAACTGGAAAACGCGGGCCCGGTCATTCGGGTCTGGCGGCTCTACCTTTACGAGTACGTCGTAGTCGAGCATGACACCGTGCGTCTCCTGGCCGGTAGCGCTGCGAAAGGCTTCGAGAGAGGAGAATGTTTGGGGAGCTCCATCTTCGGGACTTCGGCGACCGGATAAGGCGAAGTCCCTTAGTCTCTCCTTTGGCTGCGACCAACTGAAGAGGGTGTCTGTGTCGGGCTTGTTACGATAGCCGTTGTAGTCGAAAGAGGTATACGACGTATAGCTCATGGACGAGAGTGCGGGTTGCTCCGGATCATTCCCTAAAAACAGATTGTTTCTGAAGTGGCCATTGGAGTACTGGGAGACTCTTGTTTCTGAGCAGAAGGTATTGTTGTAGACTACCATCCCAGTTGGCCGCGCGGAGAACTTGAGAGAATCGCCCACTGAATGGACGACGTTTCTAATGAAGTAAGCGGGACCTCCAAAAACAGGTTGGCTGCTCAGTGCGGAATGCCACACATTGATACCGCGATTGTCGTAGACGCGGAGATTGTGAGCGCCGCCATCTGTCTCGATAAAGTTGTCCGCCATCAGGAATATGTCGTTGTTGTAGAAATCGATGGAAGCACAGTGTTCACCGGGCCCTCCCTCGGGGCGACCATGCGTGTCGATACAGATAGCGTCATGATAATAAGCGATGTAGTTGTGGCAGACGACATGCCCTTGGCCATAAACTTTGACAGCATTGTAGGAAGTGATGGGAGCCGGATCCGGAAGTCTCGCCCATCCGTGGACGCGGTCGCGATCATGCATACCGATCATGGTGTTGTCGGCGATATAGAAATCGTTGGAGCCCGCCCAATGGGTCATGACGACTTGCCCGACTCGGTCCGTTTTGCAATTTACGACGGAGAGTCCTGAGCTGCCCAGAACTCGTTTGAGGCCCGCATAGAAGGCGATATCAGTATTCACAATTGTGAGACCTTCAAAATAGTGATGGTCCGCCGCCATGATGTCGAACAGGCGATAGTTGCCTTCCCCGTCAAAGATTACCTCGCCGTCACCGGCTGCTATAATGGAGATGGGGCGTTCTGCCGTACCGTCCTGTGTGAGTACGTAAGTTCCGTGGAAGTCGAGACCCAACGGGTTGGCGTACTTGTAGCGCTCGCCTTTGTACACCCCTGCGTGAACAACGATGGTGTCGCCCGCCCGGACTCGCGGCTCTGAATACAGCCACCAGTCGCCGCTCCCATTGTAGCCGTAGTAGGCTTCGTTCAATCCAGTAAAGGCGGGCTCTTCGCGTGGACCCTCGTATCCGAGCGGATAGACATGGTAGACATTGCCATGCTCGTAAGGTTTGGGAACGGACCGAGTGGTGACTCTTTCCGTCACTTTAGCCACTCCGATGAGACCGTCAGGATCCACCATGGTAAATTCGCACTCGTAGGTAGTGCCCGGCTCCAGTCCGAAAATACTGCCGGCAAACATGTTGGGGGTTTCGTAGACGTCGCGCTGTTCGTGTCCCCAGATTTTTTCCCGCTGTATTCGAAGTAATGGGATACTGTCACGCCACGACGTCGTGCCCACTTCGCGAAAGCGGACTCTTACCGTAGCGTTATGGTTTGCGTCGCCCGATACGTACCATTCAAACCCCGCGTTCTCTAGTGTGGGGCGTTCGATATAGAATTCTTGAGGAATAACGGTGTCTTCAGGAAGGACGCTAATATGTCGGTCGCCCGCTACTGGAGGACGCACCTCTTTCGATTGTGTGTAGGCCAAATTTAAACTGCCGATTATCGTAGCGAGTACGCAGTATCTGAAGATGGTATGGATTTTCATATTAAAAATGTTTTTAAGGGGGTTGAAATAAGCTGTATTGCGGATCGGACGATAATCTATTTCGTGGGACTAAATCCTTTAAGTACCCGATATTTGATGGCGTCGCCGGTGGCCTTTAGGATCTCGATGCGTGCCCCATGAGATTCTACGATTCTCGACTCGGATAGGTCGTGTTCCACAAATTGGATTTCGGATGGTCGGGTGATATGCATCCAGATTTCCCGGTAGCCTAATTTGATATTATTTCCCGCCTTGCCGCCGTAAACGAGGGCTTTTTGAACCGACTCCGTTGATAGTGCGGGTCGCGTAGAACGAGTGATGCCTTTAGCCTCCCCGTACACCGCCTGATAGAAATTAGTGACAACGCCAACGGTTTTGCCATCCGTTGAAACTTGGATGCCCTCCTGCAAGGTGACGACATCCGGGGCCTTTCTTATAGTCCCGCCTTCTGGGTCGTTGGCGGCAGGAAGGTAGGATTCCCAATCACCTCCTCCACCGGTCTTTAAATAGTACCCTGGAGTCAGAGTGTAGGCTCCGTTTTCCCCGATTGTAATTTCCACAGACAAGTGAATGACATCGCGCTCGTAGTACTTGCCCTGATGGAGGATTTCGTCTCCTACTTGGGCGGTGGCTTCCGCATTCTGGCCCGGAAGGCTAATGATGGTTTCGTCATCGGGATTGCCGAAGGTGGAACTTGCCAATTGAGCAAGGTGTCCGATTGCAAGAATAAAGCAGGCGCAGTGACGAGGTTTGGAAGGCGTCATAGGGATTTAGGACTGGGTTTTTGGAGTTATGTGAATTGGCTAAGAATACGTTCGACTACCTTCGGAGGCAAGGAACTAGTATTCTCGATACAGTATCTTGCAATCCGGGTTAGTGCTATCGTGCAAACACTTGATGGGAAGGTGCAATTCACCTGCTAGGCGAAAAGGTTTTGTGCTCACTAGTCGATCTCCATCAGTTCCTCTAGTTCGGTGACGCTGAGCATTCGGAGGCCGCTGGATCTATTCGTGGCGATCTGTGAACCATCTCCCGAGTACAGATAGAGTTCGAATCTTGATTGCCTAAAGTCGCCCTCTCCCAGAAACAATTTGAAAGACGTTGTTTCAGGAATGTCTTTTAGCAAGTCCCCCAGTGGACTCAGTTTGTAGACGCCGCGACGTTTTCCGCTGATCCCATTATAGTCGACCATTATGGCACAGTAGGCGTCTTTGACATCTGACGTGGACGTGAGCGTCATTGCGACCTCGATCGAATCCGCATGGCCCGCCAGCTTTAGGTCGTCGTTGTCAATCATATCTGCCAAGCTTGAGGTGAAATCGTCGAGCTCTGTTTCTAGCATGTCGATCGAATCCTGACCCGCATTGCCGCTTCCTTGAGTAGCCCTAATCCTCTGGATATGTATGTTTGTTTCCCTAGCCTTCGCACGTATAGTGTCATACGCTTCTCTTTCGCGAAAACTGGGCTTCTGGTAGATGAAACTATAATTAAAATCGGCGATATCGATGAATCGGTTTGAGATGCCGACCCTTGGTCTTGACAGGCAGAACGAGTGCCACGGGAAACGCTTTGGCTTCTTCTTTCCGATATTCGCATAAATGCCTTTTTTATCCGTAGATATGATGGGCGCCGCAATTTGCCTGTACTGGACGAGAATCTCGGCTCCGAGAAAATAGTAGTATCCACTTTCCTGCGTTTTGGGATCTTCAGACTCCTGAGCCAAGACGCTTGAGGATAAGACGCAGAGGGTAGCGATTGGGAGTAGAGGCGCTTTCATGAATCTAGTCCGTTCAGATTCGCTTCGAGTTTTAGCTTCAGGCCTGCGTCGGTTTCAGTGTTGATTTCCAAACTTCCTTTCAGTCTGTCCGCCCTTTGCTTGAGTGTTCGGAGCGTTCTTGGGCGTTCGAGCTTTTCGGAGGTTATGCCAATTCCATTGTCTTCAATCATCAGAGTCAATTCGGTGTCTCGATTGGAGAGAGCGATACGGACGTGACTGCACTGGGCGTGTGTTTGGCAATTGGTGAGGGCCTCCTTGAAGAATAGTATCAAGTCTTTCCTTACGCTAGGACTTAGCGGGGTTTTGTCGTGGGTGTATTGAGAGGTATCAAAGGTATAGGGAATATCTACTAGTATCAGCTCTGCGAGCTCTTTCATATAGGTGACAATATTCTGGGCCCGACCGATTCGAGGCGCCGTGGTGTGCAGAACCTCCCTGAGCCCGAATAGACATTCTTTG
>JAUHWE010000008.1 GCA_030424825.1 Verrucomicrobiia bacterium | reverse complement strand
CCACATTCTTTGTATTGGTTCCGGATCGCTCCAGCAGCCAATAGGCGAAGCGGTGGTCAAGCTTCGAGTGCCGAATGCTAGCTGCGAACAAAAACATCGCCAGGACAAAAAAGAATACCGGACTGATGAAATTGACTGAAGCTTGTCTCAATGTGGTCACACCGATAAACGCCTGACCGGCCACGGCAATGATCGCAGTAACCGATATTGGCAGCGCCTCAGTCACCCACAGGACGAGGCAAGCTACGGACAAGGCAATCAATCGGTGACCTTCAACACCGAGCGAGTTGGAAGTCGGGAACGCCAAAATCACGAGGAACGCCCCCAAAGCCATCAAGCAGCCTTTCAAGCTGTTTGGCGCTGACAAGCCAGAGATCGATTCAAAGTCTTTCATGGGGTCGGCTCCAGCAAAGGGCCATCTGGTAGAAATGGAAATTATATTTTGCCTCTTTTGCGGAGAGACCGCCGGCAAAGAAGACTTTCCCAGGGATGAGAGCAAAATTTTCTAGCTATCACTTCCTGGATAGAATTTGATCAAACCGGATTTACCCCTCTTCGAATATGACCCAAAACACACGTCGATCTCAAATCCTGCTCCTCCTTCTATTCGGCAGCTCTTTGTTCTGCGGGCTAGCTGCCCAGAACCCGCTTGATCTACACGGCAAACGCATTCTCATCCTAGGCGATTCCATCACCCAACAGGGAACCTACGTGAGCTTCATCTCCTACTTTCTTCAAAAACGGAATCCGGATTTGGACTATGACATCATCAGCATCGGCTTGGGAAGCGAAACCGTAGCGGGGACGAGTGAACCGAACCACCCCTACCCTCGGCCCTGTATACATTCCCGACTGGACAATGCCCTCGAGCAAACAAAGCCCGATATTGTCTTCGCTTGCTACGGAATGAACGATGGCATCTACCACCCTCTCAGCCCCGACCGTTTTCTAGCCTATCAATCAGGAATAGAGTCACTCGTCGACAAGATCCGGGCCGCGCAGGCTGAAGTCGTTCTGCTCACACCTCCCTTGTTTGACGCAGTTGCCAAGAAATCCTTGGCACCTCCGGACTCCAACGATTTCAGCTACAAGACCCCCTACGCGCAATACAACGATGTACTCAAAACCTACGGGAAGTGGATTTTGCTATCCAGTCTTTCAGTCAATCGTAAGATAGACCTCAATACACCTATGCTGGAGTACAATCAGCACAGGCGAAAAACGGATCCCCTGTTCCATTTGGCCAAGGATGGGGTACACCCCGGAGAGCTGGGGCACCTACTGATGGCCACAACGATTCTCAATGCTTGTGAAGTTCAAGTCGTAGGTGACCTCACAGAGATCCTGGCCACCACCAAAGCTGACCCTCTCTATGCGGAAATAGATCACCGGCGGCGAATGCGGTCGAAAGGCTGGCTGGAGTATATCGGCTATGACCGGGGCAAAGTCGTCAAAATTGACAGCATCGATGAAACTGAGGCTGAGGCAGCGAAACTGCAGGTAGCGATCGACCAAATGAGGCGACTGTAAAAATCGCCCGGCAGGATCCCACACTCCTGATAAACCTAGGTTTCGCTTACACCAGATGACCTAAGGGCTGGCAGAAGTCTGGCAGCGTTTGCCGTTCTACGAGAGCGCTAAACGACGACGCCTCATGGCTCCTCAAGTTCGCTTTGAGAGCGAAACGGTATATTCCACTAATTTTCCTCAATGAATTTTTGAGCAATCGTCGAAATTGGCACGATTCTCGCGTAAGCGTTTTCACCCTCACGAAACCGTCAGGGTCTTCGGGCAACACCTCACTGGCAGTATATTTACGAAATGACACGCAATAAGCTTTTGGATATCAACATCGCTGAAGTAGGTGAAGAAGAGATCGACGCTCACTTTCATCTTCTCCCAGAAAGCTATTTCGTAAATACGTCCAAGGAGGAAATCGCCCTTCATGTCCGAATGATCAATCGGCTTCTCTATGAGATCAATCACGCGGATTCAGTCGGCTCGCTTAAGCCGATTATTGAGTGGAGTCCGAATATTGAAAATGGGCTATCAGAAGTCAACGTTGTCACTTGGGATCGAGCAGGTCTTTTCCACAAGCTATCGGGCGCGCTCAATGTAGCGGGATACAATATACTGGGGGCCAGAGCAATCTCCCGGAGTGACAACATCGCGATCGACACCTTCTACGTACAGGAGAAGGAATACGGTCACCAAGCCAATTCTGAAACGGCTTTCGCCGATGCGCTCTGTGCCGCACTCGTCTCTAACAATGACCTGTATCCTAGAATATTAGACATATTTCGATCGCAGAGCAGCCAATCGAAAGCCACCGAAAATCAGTTCGCGCATTCTTTTCATCCGAAAGTGGAAATCTATCAGTCTCTTTCCAGCAAAAATGCGATTATTGAAGCCCAAGCGCCCGACACGCCAGGTCTACTCTATCAAATCGCGCACCAGTTGCATCAGAAAGGATACGATATCACATCAGCCAATATCAGTACCAAACAAGGAATCGCAATCGATACGATAAACTTTCGACCCGCCCTGCCTAAACGGAATTTAACCCGAGAAGAACTTCTCCTACTCAATAAACAAATCGAGCAAACGGTAGCCAACACCTGCCCTTTCTTGAAAAGATAAGGTTGCTACTCGTTCCTTTGCGCTAATCGAACACCGCTTCCAGCCCTGCCCGCATCACGGAGGCATCTGGCGACCTGCCTGTCCAGTACTCGATTCCAATGACGCCCTGGCCTACCAGCATCTTGAGCCCGTCAATGACACGGCAACCTTTGGCAGCCGCCATTTTGACAAGCTGAGTTTTGGGAGGGTTGGGGATCACATCGGCCACAATCATGTGGGAAGCCAACGTGCTGGCGTCTAGAGCTAGCCGCGCATCCACATCCGGATACAAACCGATCGACGTGGCATTGATCACGATATCCGTATTGCTAGGAATCTGAAAATCACCGTCCCATGGGGCGTAAACGGATTCAAGTTCGGGACACCGGGCTTTCACGCCGGTATTTAGCAATGCCACCAATTCCTGACCACGCGTCGCACTCCGATTGACAATTAAAATCCGATTCGCGCCCGCCAGCGCCATTTCAACACTGATCGCACGGGCTGCTCCCCCCGCTCCAAATATCACAATCGACTTCCCCGCCGGATCGTCGATTTCCTTGAGTGAAGCGACAAACCCTTTGCCGTCCGTATTTTCGCCAATCAGCTTTCCTTCACGATTGACGACGCAATTCACTGCTCCCATCAACTCAGCCGACTCACCCAGTCCATCGAGGTACTGAATCACTTCTACCTTGTGGGGAATCGTGCAATTGAATCCTTTAAATCCAAATACACGGGCTCCCTGTACGGCAGCTTCCAACCCCTCAGGACGAACCTCTAAGGTCAGGTACCGCCAATCCAATCCCATATCCCGAAACGCCGGCTCTATCATCGCCTGCGTAGGATTTTCAGCCACCGGATAGCCGAAACATCCCACCAATTCCTGCTTAAAGTTCAATTCAGCCATTTTTGTAAATCTACCGACCCATCACACTAATCAACAGGAACGTCGTTGTTGCTACATGAATACCTTGGCAGACTAGTTAAATTGCCATCACTACATCGTGTGCACTTACTCAACCTTCATTGAAGATCACATACGTGCCGCTCTTTCCCGCTACGGCAATATCCAGACGACCATCACCATTCAAATCCCCGGTTGCGATTTGGAGTCCTGTACCCGCCGAGCCTTCGACGATCGTTTTTCTATCGAATCGCTTCTGCTTTTTGTCCCAATTATAGTAATACAATACAGGTTTTTCCATCCCTCCCGGATCTTTTCCGTTGTGGGCAAAGACGCGTTTGCCGGTAATCAATTCATCCTCCCCATCCCCGTCGATGTCTGCCAGGTGAAGCACATGCGGCTGAGAAAAGCTCTTGTCTATCAGGTGGTCCTTCCACTGCAGGGTACCGTCCGCCGCGGGTTTCAACTGCTCGCGCCAGAACAGACCGAAATCATGCCCCATTCCATAGATGAAATCGTTGCGGCCATCACCATTTAAATCTCGTACCACCATAGGAATGGATGCGTGAAGATACCAGTCCTTATGCCACTTCCATGGCTGATCCATCGCATTCGACTTGGGCCGCTCATACCAGCCCTCTTGGAAAAGCACATCCTCTAGACCGTCCCCATTCAAATCGCCCATTCCCAGTCCGTGTCCATTCCTGCTGGATCCAATCGTGATTTTCTCCATCGTAGGGACTTCCTGCATCTCCTTCACAGTTCGATTGCCGCGCTTGACTTCGACCTCGCGCACTTCCGTTTTGAACTTCCACGCGAGTAGTGAGGTCTCCTTGTTCCAGGAATTTACCACAAGTTCGGCCACCCCATCGCCATCAAGGTCGTGCATCAGCTCCGCTTCGTTACGGTCCACTTCGGTATCAACCAGTAAACGCTTTTCCCATAGGAGCCCAAGCTTTAGCGCTTCCGGACCGGGATTGCGAAACCAGTTAACCTCCGTCTCGAAAAAAGACTGGGCAATTATGTCAACCCAGCCATCCGCATCGACATCGTACGGAAAGTCACCGTTAGAGTGAATGTATCCGTTTCGGTCTTCGATGGGACGTAAAGCGCGAGGCACAAAGTCCGGCCCCGCATACCAGTTACGTCCGGCAACTACGTCGAGCTGTCCATCATTGTTCACATCGACGATGGCACAGCCCTCGTTGGCGTCTATCGCCAGGAGTTTTGTCGTGAAGGAGATATCCTTTTCTCCACCGTGCAGTCCTACTGAAAATAGGGCCGCGCTTAAAATCCAGAGTTTTGGGGGCATGTTAGAGCGTTTCATTGATTACCACAGAGTTCGCGCCAAATTTTGCATTGATTCAATGTATTAATGTCGAGAGGTGGTCGATCGCCTCGAGTCTGAAAAACAGCATCCGAATCGTAACCTTATTCTGAAGCCCTTCCTGCTGACAGCGCCACTACAAACCTCTCGCCTACTTTCCATTCACAATTTGAGCTTGAGCGGAAGAGCCAGGAACGTCCACCAGCTCGACACTCGCGTAAGGGCCCTTCTGAGGAATGCCTAGCGTGACGACCTGGACACCGCGATTCGCTTCAAATTCAAACCGGTTTCCCTCGGGCTCAATTTTCACGTCCCCCGCCCAGAGCAAACTTCCTTCTGGCCCGTCAAGCTTGAGACCAATCACCCCAGCAGTACGAACGTCCAACTGGAATCTCAAATAGTGGTAGTTCGTCCTGTGCAGTCTCAAGGCGGGCACTTCCTCCAGAGGTAGGGCGCCATTGACTTGGGAGTAAACCGGAAGCCAGTCGAATCGCGGATCGTCCGAAGTGACGTATCCCAGCGGCTTGTGGCGAAGAATGTCGGCAAAGCCTCTACTCCGGTTCTTGTCATCCAAATACTGGAAGGTACGGACCAATCGACTCGCGGAAACCTTGTACTCTCCCTCTTTTCCGAGAAGCGAGAGAAAGGCGACGAGGTCCGCCAGCTCGTCCCGTCGCAGGGGAGCCGTCAGTCCCGGAGGCATCAAAGAGACCGGGCTGATCGTCTGCGACTTGATGTCGCTCTTCGCCACGACAACCCTCCGATCGGAAGTGTCTCGCAAGGTGACCGTTTGAGCATCCTGCTGTGCCAAGGTACCCGCTAGCGTTGAGCCATCTTTTTTCGTGACGCTCACCACGTGGTAGCCTTCCTTGATTTTCTTCTGCGGCTGCAGAAGCGATTCAATGATGTAGTCCATCGGGGCACTCGCCCCCAGACTCGTCAAGTCAGGTCCCAGCGAGCCTCCCGATCCGCCAATGGCGTGGCAAGTCAGGCAGAGGAGTCCATCACGGCGGTACACCTCTTCTCCCCTAGCCGGATCACCCACTTCATTCGTGTATTCAATAAACGCCGCCAGTTCGTCGGCATCCATCGTCTGGTCGACAGGCTTGATGCCCGCCGCATCTTGCACCGCTTTTTCCAGCCCGCCAATGTCGAAGGCAACCGAACTGAACAATCGCATTACTTCGGTTGCCACTTCAGTGTTTACCGTCGAGCCTTCCAAAGCACTGGCCAGTATATCCGCAAAGTTTGACCTCGCCAGATACGGCCTAAACAGGGGTCTCGCATCATCGCCGGGTTTTGCAGACGCCAAGACCGACACCACCAAGGGAGCCGCCGCCTTTGGATCGGATCGGGCGTATCCCGCCACAGACCGCAACCTAATCTTGAAGGGCTGGCTGTCCCCTGCCAAGTGAGCAAGGGCACGTTCCGATTGCGCCGATCCCATTTGAACCAGACCTTCCACAGCCGCGTTGCCCAACGCTTCACTCGTGTCTTCATTTCCGGCAATCGACTCAAGTTGCGGCGCCACATTCGACGCTTTCCAGATCCCCGCCAGTCTCGCCGCACGAACGCGAATCGCCTCGGATTCGCTTTGCAGGAGAGATTCAATCCCTCCGGTCGACACTTCGGGCTGTACCGTTCGTTCCGAGGCGGACCGCTCCAGCGCGTCCAAGATGCCCGGCACGTCTTCCGCCCGTTTCGATGAGAGCCGTACGCTTGCCTCGAATACATCACTAAGCACCTTGGAATCTCCGAGCTCACCCATCAGCGTCAATGCTTCAGCCGCGACATCATCGGCAATCCCGCCCTCTTTCCACAGACGTACCAGTGGTGCCAGGGCATCGGCTCGATTCAAACTGCGTATCGCGTAAACCAATTTCCGAGTATCCCTGCCGAAAAACATCGGATTCTTCACCGTTTCCGGCAACCAGTCCGACTCCAGCACCCGAACCGTATTCCAAAGCGCGATATCCGTCGCCTCGTCCATCGACGGCCGATATACCTGCAGCGCAAGTTTCGCCGCTTCCGCCCCTCCTAAAGCCCGCAGAACATGCAAAGCTTCGAGACGTACGCGAGGGTGGTCGTCGTCGACCGCTCGTCGCAGATAGCCGAGGACGCCCGAGATCCGCTCGGGATGCTCTTCTAAAACCCGGACCGCTGCCGAACGGGCATGAAAATCTTCGGAATCGAACAGTCGTTGAACGAGTTCCAAGTCGGGCTCACCCACGGACTGTGAAACCCAAAGGGCTTCCAGAACATACCGGTCGATCTGCGGATCTTCCGAATCCAGGCGCGCCACCCATCGTTTGAGCTCCGGAAGCACTGCCTTCGCCCCCTTGTGTTTGAGAAGCAGTTTGGACTGGGTTCGAGTCCATGATTCCGGCGCCTTCAAGAAATCTAGCAGCTCCGCAACGGACGCGTCGGCCAAGCGGGGCTGTTGGATCAAAGGCCGGTCCTTCGCCTTTATTCTCCAAATGCGGCCGCGACTGCGGTCCCGTCGCTCGTCTCTGAAGTCAACTTCACCATGCTGGATGATCGGGTTGTACCAGTCCGCCACATACAAGGCCCCGTCGGGTCCGAACTGCAGATCGATAGGCCGAAAGGCTCCATGCGTGCTTGTGACCAGGTCTCCCTGCTGATTCGACAGGAACCCGCTTCCGGAATCAACTGGCTGAAAGGAGCTGATTCGGTTGCCGCGAAAATCGCAGGCGATGAGAAGTCCCTGCCATTCCTCAGGAAACTGCTGGCCCGCAACGATCTCGAGGCCGCTAAATTTTGGCTGCCCTGGGTTCAGCCCCTTCATATAACGGTCATAGCCTACCGCTTGAACGAAAATCGCCCCTGGATAAGAATAGCTCATCCCTTCAAACCCGGCTCCGTCCGATTGGAAAGACTGGCCCCACTCGTCAAACTGGTGTCCCCATGAATTCCAAAGCCCTCTCGAAAAGACGTCGAGCTCCATGGTTTCCGGGCGCAGGCGCCACACTCCGCCCGCCTTCAATTCCCGTATTCCGCGCGGCGTTTCGATGTACGAGTGAATATAGATCGACTGGTTGAAGTAGATCCGGCCGGCCGGGCCCGCTCGAAGCGTATGGACAATATGGTGAGTGTCTTCCGTTCCGAAACCGGTTAGAAGTACTTGCTCATTATCGGCCACTCCATCGTCGTCGGCGTCCTCGTAGAACATCAGGTCCGTCGAGTTGCCTACATACACCCCTTCCGGCGTAGCGAGGACAGCGGTAGGTATCAGGAGATTGTCGACAAACACGGTCCGTTTGTCAGCCACGCCGTCCCCGTCCGTGTCCTCAATCCGGTAGACTCTGTCAGACGGTAGCTCTCCCGGCTTGATATGTGGATACGTTGTCGTACTCGCCACCCAGAGCCGGCCTTTCGCGTCAAAACTCATGGCCAACGGCTTGTCGATCAAGGGGTCGGAGGCGAAAAGGGAAATCTCAAACCCGTCCGCCGCAGTCAGTTTACTGAGCTGGTATTCAGGATCCGGATTCGGGATGTCGGTCAACGCACGCTGGGCGATGGAGGGGGATACGAGTGAGAGAAGCGATAGGGTGGCAAATAGCGAAAAAGCCAAGCCTTTCAAACGTAGGGCCGGCGCTGGCGCCGTGCCGCGTAAGAAAATCTCAAGTCGTTTTTGCGGCACGGCGCCAGCGCCGGCCATACGTTTTCCAATGAAACTCATCCTTCACCGCCTTTCACTTTTCTCAGCACCAAGGTGTAGGCTTGCGGCTTCTTCAACGCGTCGATTTTTGCTTCTTCCATTTCAATAAACTGGTCAAACAGCGGAATTTCGGCGGCGTTCTGCCCTTGCTCGTGCTTTCGAAAACCGCGCAAATAAGTCTCGTTTTGTGGGCGCCATTGATGGAAGAAGTGCTTATTCTTCCGCTTGACAGCCTCTCGCAACTGGATCGCTCGATCGTTTGATGGCTCCCAAGCTAGCTGGATTCCCCGTTTCCACTTTTGGGCGCTACCTGTGGCAATCGCCTTCCCTTCGTAAACGAGCTCGTAGTTTCCGCGTGGCAAATTCGCCAGAGCGAGCTTTAAATTCTGAGAATAGTCCCCACTTAACGGCGACAAGCTCAGTCGCTCGTCCTTTAGCCGCAACTCGATGTCGCCCTCGGAACTTTCGACACCGAGTACCGATACCCCTGCCGCTTCCTTGACCGCATTTCCGCGTCCAATCTCGAGCGACTTGGCGTTCGAGTAACCCGAAAGCGCTTGAGCGATTCGCTCCGCAGTCAAGTGATAGCCGTACTCGTTCAGGTGAACGCCATTCGTCGTTATGGCCCTCGTCCCTCTCTCTCGAGAGCGCGTTTCCAAAGTGTTAAACAGGTCGACGAAGAATGCCCCCCGACGTTCAGCGATCGAGCGAAGCGCATCGACGTAGACCGAGAGCTCCCTGTTTTGGGCTTCCGGGTTTGGCAGTTGAAGTTCTTTAAACTCTCTGGGGGTCGGCGAGAGGATTGCGATTCGAGCGTCGCTTTCTTCAATCGCATCGATAAGCGTATTCATGCGATCGATAAATGGCTTCAGCCCCGCTTTACCTTCGTAGGCTGCCATGGATCCGTAGGACAGGAGCACAACAGTTGGGTTGGCAATCTGGAGATGCATTTTCAGGTTCTCGAATCCTTTGTCGACGGGATCAAAGAACGCCCGGGCTCTGCCTTCAGGACTGTCGCCTGCCCAGCCAATGTTTCGAAACACGATGTGACGATCCGGCCAACGGGACGTGAGGGCGGTCTCAATCTCCCCGAATCGAACAGCATGCTCGAAAAACGTGCTGCCTAGAAAAGCAACGCGGTCTCCGTTTTTAAGCTCGAACGTTGCTGCACTTAATTGTGAAGCGACAGCGAGCAAACAAATTGAAAGGAACGTATGGGTAACTGATGCCTTTATGAGTGTTAAGCGGTATCCTGGAATCATCTAATTTATATCTGGACCGTAGAAGCTATTCCTTAAGACGCGTGGGATTGTAAAAACAACTAAGAATGACTGTTATCAAAGCTTGAGCTGCGAGACAATTAGCCTCCGTCTTGCAAGTGCAACCTTCATCGCCCCACTGCAACAAATAGCGATGAGCAATCAAATGAATAATTTCTTCATTTCAATGTTCACCAATGTGAAGGCCTCCAACGCAATCTCTGTACCGCTGCGGCGAAACTAGATTGGATCCAATCAGACGATTGCCCCGAAACGTCGGCTTGCTCTAGAATTTTCAAAGAATCGGTCGACAAATTTGTGAGCGAGGTCATGGTGATGAATTCACCTGTTAATCACCCGTTTACACTAATAAATTCCCCATCAATCCGTGTATTAACACCAAAAGTGAATCGTTTTTACCCACCCGCATATCCCAAGATCGCCCTCGCTATCATTTGCCTGGGAATCCTGCAATTGTCTCCGCTTTTAGCCCGCGACGCGGAGCTTCTTTCCTTCAATCACGACGTTCGCCCCATCCTAGCCGAGAACTGCTTTCACTGCCATGGACAGGACGCAAACAAACGGAAAGCGGAGTTGCGGCTTGATATTCCCAGCGGGGCCTACGTGGACTTGGGAGGCTACGCAGCTGTGGTGGCTGGCGACCCAGAAGCAAGCGAACTCTATTTAAGAGTAACCCATTCCGATCCGGACGAGGTAATGCCTCCGCCGGATTCGAATCGCTCGCTGAGCGACGGGCAACGGGAAACGCTCCGCCGCTGGATCGAGCAGGGCGGAGACTACGACACGCACTGGGCCTTCCTGCCGCCGGCAAAGAGCAACCTTCCCGAAGGGTTTGAACACCCCATCGATGCGTTCGTGGCGCAAAGGCTCGCTGAGAAAAACCTAGCCTTTTCCGAAGAGGCTGCGCCTGAAGCGTGGTTGCGACGCGTTTCGTTCGACCTGACCGGCCTCCCGCCCACGCTCGATGAGCTAGAGCTTTTCACCGAAGATCTCAACAAATCGGGAGACGTTGCGTACAGTCGCCAGGTCGATCGCCTCCTCTCCTCCCCTCACTACGGCGAGCGAATGGCTGCGGACTGGCTGGATGCCGCTCGCTACGCAGACACGCATGGATTCAACAACGACAGCACGCGAAGCATGTGGCGCTGGCGGGACTGGGTTATCGACGCGTTCAACCAGAACCTGCCTTACGACCGCTTCATCACCGAGCAACTCGCAGGCGACTTGCTGCCCGATCCGACGATCGAGCAGCTCATTGCAACCGGGTTCAACCGAAACCACGGCATCAACTCCGAAGGGGGCATCATCGACGAGGAATATCGCGTCGAATACGTGGCCGATCGAGTGCGCACCGTCGGAATGGTGTGGATGGGATTAACCACGGAGTGCGCCCGGTGCCACGACCATAAATACGACCCTTTCTCCCAGGAAGACTACTACCGGCTCTTCGCCTTTTTCAACAATGTGACCGAATTGGGAGAGGATGGCCGCGTAGCGAATGCCGTGCCTCTGATCCCTGCCCCTACTCCAGAACAGCAACAGGAACTAGCCCGCCTCGAGATTGCTTTCAATCAAGCTGAGCTCGAGCGGGACCGCTACTTGGAAGACGCGGCGCTGTCAGGCGATCTCAAGGTTTTAGCAAATCAACGAAGAGAATTCCTGCTTACCCAGCTGCCCGTGCCCCATTGGCAGATCAACGATAGCGAAGTCACCGAAGCGGGCCCGCTCGAACGGACCGGTTTGACTGAATCAGAACCTGAAATCGTTCATCCCACCCTCACGGCCACCAGCTCCCAATCCATCGGTCAAGTACGGGCGAAAAAAATCGGCTACGCCGAAGAGACCCATGCCTTTACGATTGCGTTTTGGATACGTCCCGGTTCGGGCAGCCCGAACAACGCCCCCTTGATTTCGAATGCCACCTTCGACGCTGCTCCAAGCAGTTCCAGCTACGGCAAAGGCTGGGACATTCGTCTCGTCGAGGGCGAAATTGAGTTCGCCTTCGCCAAGCGCTACCCGGCTTATGCGGCGATCGCTCGCACTACCGGAGCCCGAATTGAGCCGGATCACTGGAGTCACGTCGCAATCGTCTTCGCGGGACGGCGCCCCGAAGACAATGCCTACACCCCCGTTTCGCGATTTCATGTCTATGTGGATGGTGTCGAACAAAGGCGGAAAATTCTCCACGATGGCCTACAGGATGTGCCCAAAGAGGGGATACCTTCTACGAATCTCGGTTTTGACTCGCGTTCCGACGGGACTCGCTTCCTTGGCGAGATGGACGACATCGCCCAGTTCGACCGAGCTCTCGACGACGCGGAGGTCGGGGCCTTGTTCGAAAGCAAAGCCCTCGCTCTGGCCCTGCCCCTCCTAGACGCGAAACAGCCACTCGAAAAACGGATCAAAGCCGCTACGCTCACTCAGCTTTCGGATACGAAATGGATTCGCCTGAACCAGAATCTCGAAAAGGCGCGAGCCGATCTTCTCGCCCTCGAAGCCTCCCTTCCCACAACCATGATCATGGAGGAGCGAAACAATCCACGCGCCACCTTCGTACTGAATCGAGGACTTTATGATTCGCCCAGCAAACGCGTGGAACCGGGCGTTCCGGAAAGCTGGATCGCCCCATGGCCAAACGGCGCTCCTAAAAACCGTCTTGGCCTCGCCCAATGGCTCACGCAACCAGCGAACCCCCTCACCGCTCGAGTCGTCGTCAATCGATTCTGGCAGCAGTGCTTCGGTACCGGGCTGGTTAAGACTTCAGAAGATTTCGGAGTGCAGTCCGAGTATCCAAGCCATCCTGAATTGCTCGACTGGCTCGCCGTTGACTTCCAGGAATCGGGCTGGGACGTTAAGCGCTTCTTAAAACAGATTGTCCTCTCGCGAACCTATCGCCAGAAGTCCGATGTCCCTCTCGAGCTCAAATCGCTTGATCCGGACAATCGGCTTCTCGCCCGAGGCCCGCGCCTCCGCCTTCCTGCCGAAGCGATCCGGGATCAAGCCCTCGCGCTTTCGGGGCTACTCAGCAGGAGAATCGGAGGACCGAGCGTGCGCCCCTACCAGCCCGAGAACCTCTACAACGGCACAGTCGTGGGAGCCGACTACCCTAGCACCAAGTGGATCCAGAGCGAAGGCCCCGACCTTTACCGCCGCAGTCTCTATACCTTTTGGAAACGGACCGTTCCCCATCCGTTTATGACAACCTTCGACGCGCCCGACCGCGAAGTTTGCACGGTCCGTCGTTCCCGTACGAATACACCGCTACAGGCCCTTGCCCTTATGAATGACCCCACTTTTGTGGAAGCCTCTCGTAGGCTGGCGGAGAAAATGCTTTCGCAAAACAATCTCGGAACAAAGGCTCGACTTCAACGAGCCTTTCAAATGGCCACGGGGTGCCTTCCCGACTCTCAGGAAACCAGCGTGCTCGTCCAGGCATTTGACGAGATGCACGCGTCCTTCCGCGCCGCGCCCGCCGAGGCAGAGGCCCTGCTTTCGGTCGGCGAATCTGACGTATCCACCGGCTACTCACCCATAGAACTCGCTGCCTACACCGCCGTGATGAGCCTAATCCTCAACCTCGACGAATCCCTGACCAAAGGCTAGCATGCACGACTGCTCCAACTTCAACCATCCCACTACCCGCCGCGATTTTCTCACCAAAATGGCTTACGGCGTGGGTATCGCTGCACTTGGCTCTCTCTTTTCTCAAAATGGCTACGCCGCTAGCAAGCTCTCACCCGCGTCAAAACATGTAGCCAAAGCGAAACGGGTCATCTTCCTCTTCCAGTCAGGAGGACCTTCGCATCTCGACCTTTTCGATCCGAAACCGCAAATCACCCAAAGATTTGGTCAGGACGTTCCTGAATCCGTTTTTCAAGGACAGCGCGTAACGGGCATGGTCTCCAATCAAAGCCGGTTCGTCGTCGTCCCGAGCAAGTTCTCCTTCGGTCCCGCGGGTCAGAGCGGCATGGAAATGAGCGAACTGCTGCCGTGGACCAAAACCATCGCTGACGAAATCTGCCTCATTCGCTCGGTCCATAGCGAAGCGATCAATCACGACCCTGCCATCACCTTCTTCCAAACCGGAAGCCAACTGCCCGGTCGGCCCAGCATGGGAGCCTGGATTGACTACGGACTCGGAAGCGGAAACGACAACCTCCCTTCCTTCGTTGTCATGAATTCCGTGGCCAGTGAGGGCTCGGCCGGTCAAGGGCTCCTTTCCCGTTTGTGGGGATCCGGCTTCCTGCCGAGCAAGCACCAAGGTGTACAGCTTAGAGGTGGTGACGACCCGGTGCTTTATTTGAAAAATCCTCCCGGCATGAGTTCCGAGCGACGTCGCATCTTTCTCGACCACCTGGGAAGCCTCAACCAAACAAATCATCAACGCGTGGGCGATCCGGAAATCGAGGCCCGCATCTCTCAGTACGAAATGGCCTACCGAATGCAAACCAGCGTCCCGGATCTCGCCGATCTGAGCGACGAACCGGAATCCACGTATCGATTGTATGGTGACGATTCGAAGAAGCCGGGAACGTTTGCCTCCAATTGCATCATGGCCCGTCGTCTCGCAGAACGCGGAGTCCGGTTTATACAGCTCTACCACCGCGGCTGGGATCACCACGGGAGCGTGGAAAAGCGGCTTCCCGTATCTACCCGCGACACGGACCAGCCGAGCGCTGCCCTAGTCATGGATTTGAAACAACGCGGACTGCTGGACGACACTTTGGTTATTTGGGGAGGCGAGTTTGGACGCACGGTTTACGGCCAGGGCAACCCTAAACCGGACGCCTATGGAAGGGATCACCACGGGAAGACCTTCTCCCTATGGATGGCGGGAGCGGGAATCAAAAAGGGCCACATTCACGGAGCTTCCGATGACTTCGGATTCAACATCGCCGAAGCCCCCGTTCACGTTCATGACATCCAAGCCACCATCCTCCATCAGCTCGGCATCGACCACGAAGCCCTCACCTACCGCTTCCAAGGCCGCCAGTACCGCCTCACCGATGTCCACGGCCATGTCGTCAAAGAGATCCTCGCCTAGTTCAAATGTGACAGGATGAACTCCTGCCTCGATCGCTTGATCCCAATACAGCTGGGCGACATCCAAGACTTTGCCTTCGGGCGTACTCGTTTTCAAAGACTGTCTAATAAAGCAGAATAGGGTGCTCCTTTGTAGTTCGCCTCGCTGAGGCGACAACACAACCATAGCCTATAGCGGATCAGCGACCTGCTCCACAATTGATCCTCTTGAGCAAAACGAAACTTCAAACAGGAGCCTATTTTTTCAATTGGAGAAAATTGAATCTAATAATACACGTATCATTCGCTTAAAAATAATATCCATTCTCACAAAGCTGGCTCGGAGCGGCCACATTTCTTCGTAGCCTGAAAGCGCAGTAGGGAGTGGGGACGAACGCATCCTGAAAAAGCTATCTCATTTCCACGGCTGATGACTTAATTTTCAATTTGCCGCTTACCGGTCCTTTTGTTCTTCTAGATGCGTGCCTCATCCACTTGAAATCTTTGGAGTCCAACCTGGTCTACTCAGCCAATCCGTACGGGAATCACTCGACACTCTGGGCTACGTTTCGCTGGGTCGACTGTTAGACGATCCACAATTAGAAGCGATTCGTAAACGTGTTCGCCAGCTACTCGACGCGGAGGGAGATAAAGCGGGTCACGAGCTCTTCAACTCTGAGCGTATTCGCCACCCTAAGGAGGAAGGGGCCGACCGCCTCGCCAATCTCGTCAACAAGGGAGCGGACTTCGACGCGCTCTATACCCATCCCAAGTTGATCGCTGCCATCACCCACGTCCTCGGACCGGACATCAAACTCTCTTCTCTCAACTATCGGGCTGCCAAGCCCAGGCAAGGGTTGCAAAAGCTGCATGTCGACTGGAAAACCGCGGTCAAGCCAGGGGAATTCAATGTCTGTAATTCGATCTGGCTCCTCGATGACTTTTCCCCCGCCAACGGAGCGACCCGGCTGGTTCCTCGAACGCACCTCTGCGGCCAGATACCAGAAGAGGTATTGGACGACCCGCTACAGCCCCACCCGGACGAGATCATCCTCGAAGCTCCGGCCGGAACCGTCATTGTATTCAATTCTCACCTATGGCACGGCGGAACGGTCAACCACACCGACCAACCGCGCCGCGCCATCCATAGCTACTTCTGCACCCGCGATCAAATCTCGCAAACACCCCAACAGGAATTTGCAACGCAGGAAACCCTCGCTCGCATATCAGTTGAAGCGAAGTGGTTGCTGGGCTTTTAGTCAAAGATCGACAGATTCACTTCGATAAAATGTCTATCGGAGAATATGGCTTTATCGCTTTAGTATACGACACCGAGGGCAACTTGATTGGCCTCCACTCCATGAAATTAGAGTGGGGATTTAGCAACTCGTTTAACTCCCCAGCTTTTCTACGGGAGGGTGTTAATGTAGGGCTGGTGCTTGCGGCGGCCGCGTATGTGGAGACAATCTAAACTTACGCGGTCGCCGCAAGCGACGCCCCTACAAAATTTCCGAATCGCAAATACCCATTTAACCAAAACCCATGAAAACACTCGAATACGAAATCGAAATCGACGCTCCATCCAAGGTCGTTCGGAAAAAATGCTCGGACCCGAAAGCTACAAGCAATGGGCTAAAGCCTTTTCTCCTGATTCACAGTACCGCGGAGAATGGAAGCAAGGATCCTACATCAACTTCATTGACCCGAATATGGGAGGAACCAGAGCCCACTTGGTAAGCGTCATTCCCTATCAGAAGATTTCTCAACGCACGTGGCCATGATAGACAAGGAAGAAAACGAGGACTAGGAGAGCGATTTCGCAAAGAAATAGATCGGCACCACCGAAGACTACACCCTATCGGAAACTGAAGGGAAAACCCACTTGGCGGTCGTCACTAAAACCGATGAAGCGTTCGAGAAGATGTTCACCGATAGCTTGGCCCCAAGCGCTCCAACTGCTCAAAGAAATTTGCGAGAAGGAGTAAGGAGGGAAGGCAAAGATAGCCTAATAGAATTCAATCTGTTTTCCGTCGGACTGGGGACCTGTCTTCGCTAAAACTACGCCCAATACGCGGTCTTGCCCTACTTCAATACGTTCTCCAGCACAAGGATCGGGGGACCTTCTCGAGCGAGCTTCTCGAATTTATCCATGTGCCGATCTCGCATCCCGACAGGTACATAAGCGGCCCCTAAGACGATGTCTTTGTCCCCATCTCCATCCGCATCTCCGGAATCGATCGACAGCCAACGTCCCTTTTGCGTCGCCGGATGGGTAAACGGAATAAACTCCAGCGGATCCCTCTGCTCGAGATAGACGAAGTTCTCCGGGCGATCCAAATCAAAGTCCGGATGGTAGGAAATCGCCGCGATGTCCAAATCTCCATCTTCATCGAAGTCTGCCACCTCTGCACCATATACGCCATACATTGGATAGAAATACAACTCTTCAAATTGAAGGTTCCCTTTGTTCAAATAAAGGCGGATGCCATGATCCCGCTTTAACGTGTTATAGGTATCCGAATCGCCATTGTCACCATTAAGCGTAAGTAAGTCTATCTGCCCGTCTCCATTGAAATCTTTCAATTCAAATCCAATGTATCCGAAAGACGGATGCTTTTCCCAAAGGATTTTTTGAGTGAATGTACCATCTTTATTATTGAGAAACACACTCACGTTTTCTCGAGCCGCGCTCATCATGACAACGATATCCCGATAGCCATCTCCATTAAAGTCATGGGCGTCGCCCTTAACGATTCCGGGCTGATCACTGAGAATCAGAGGTTCCGCCGCAAACGCGCCGCTTTCCAAGTCCCGACGATAGATAGAGAAATTCCCAGTGTAGTCCCCAAAGTTGCTTACGAGCAGTTCATCTAGACCATCATTATCCAGGTCGGCGAAAGCGAAGTCTGCAGGACGGTGCAGGTCCTTCACTAGAATATTGAGTCCCATGAATACTCCTCCGAAAACCCGCGTCTGCTGAAACTCTCCCAATTTGGCTCCGATGTTTGAGGCAAATAGGTCGCCAATGGACAGAAAATACAGATCTTCGCCTACGGCTTGAGCCTCAACCAGGGACACTCCCGGTGAAGGATGGCTGTCATGGAAATTCAGATTACGATCCAGAACGGTCAATTGCTCCAATCCACCATCGTGGATGTAGAGCAGTCCATGAGCTTCATCGATATGTACCATTGACGTAATGGCAGACTCCATACGGTACTGAGTCGGTTTCACTCGAAATTTCTCCCCGTCTACAATGACTACGGGTTTTGCCATCTGAGCAATCGCCTTCTCTGGTGCCGTCGCGATATAGTAAGCTCTCAGTTTGGCCCAATCCTCTTTCGACACCAACGGTGCATCGGGCAACAGGTTGGCAGCCCGGACAAATTCTTCCCGCAAGCGGATACTTCCCATCGCGGATTCCGGAGCCCCCTTCATGTATTCGTAGTCTACGATTCCCAAAAAGAAGCCCATGTAGGTCAGCGCATATTCCCAGCTTTTTTTTGGGAGCAGATTCGGATCGGGCAATTGGTGGCAAGCGACGCAATGCTGCGACGCGAGCAATTGACCCGCTTCCGTTTCGTCCCTTCCGGCCCGGTCCACTTCCGGGGATGGACTGCAAGCACCCAACAAGAGGGCTAACGAAAGCCATCCTGGAACTGGAACGCGATGAAAGGAAATCCCCATTAAAAGGCAGTCTTACCAGACCTTCTCTATCGAGCCACCAAAAAGTTGCCTTACCTAGGACGAGACTTCACGCCGGGCGAAACCGGTCCCGACAGGTGAGAGAGCCAGCAAACGAATTCGTCCCCTACCCCTTGCTAGAATCAATCCTCGACCACTCTGCTTCCCCGATAGAAATATACCGTGTATGCTGTTTCGAATACACTACACGTCGAAGCCCTATTTCCCGGATTCAGTGAGACTTCCGAGATAACTGGCAAAAACCAGCTGCTGCCGCGCATCTGCCTGAGCAGCGCTCCAAGCGGGTGAAGCGAGGGCTTCAATATCCGCCAGACCAAACGCCTCTAATGGACTAAGGGGGCCTTTAGCCGCACGGGCGATCGTCTGGTCGAACCATTTCCGCTGCCTTTCCAAGCGAGCCTCATCATCCGGAAGGAGATGGTATTGCGCCTGCCAATCGATGATCTCTCCGAGCACATCAGGGCCCAACCGACCTCCCCAAATCCAGTAAGCTCCGCCCATGGCCCATTCCTTTAGCTCTTTCCATTGCGAGACTGTGAGCGATTTCAAGGGATCGATCGAGCGGGCCCGCTTTCCAATGCTATCCGCGTCCTCCTTGGTTTCTAGACCAGGCCTCAACCAAGACAACGATAGCGATGCGACCAAAGCGTGGTAACGGTCGCTGCCTCGGGTCACTTTCGGAGCCGCAATCGGTCGGTCCAATGGAATGGTATCGGGCGCTCCCATCTTATCCGCTAGGGCCAAAATCCGCCCTTGCATATCCAGTACATTCGTCGCGAAAGCTCGCGACAAGTCGTCTTTCCCGTATTCGGAACCCGCTGGCCAGTGGGAAGCAACCATTGTGATCCAATCCGCAGGGTTGTCCAGGTAGTGGTCCGGATCGGCCGTGTATATTCGGATCAAATCCAGTAGCGTGGACCGCCGATTCTTCGGATCCATATCCGATAGTCCCAGGCTCAATAACGGAATGGAGACATCGCGGTCCTTCTTTACAAAAGAGGCGAGCAGGAACCGATCGGGAGCCGGAGCAAAGCCCTGGGAAATCGCTGAGAGTTTCTCGATGCAATTACCACAGCTGAGACTGTAAACGATGATCTCGCTAGGAATCGTGGTTGCCTCCCCACTCGCCGCGAGCCAATCGAGCGAATAGCCAAGGACCGCATCTGGCGGAAGTGCGATCGCTTTTGCGTTTTGGCCTTGGAGAGGGACGGCGAGGGAAACGCAAATACAGCCTATCAAGGTAAAATATTTCAAACGAGACATGGTTAAAGAATTGGGTCTTTTTGGCTAAATCAACTTCGGAGGCGCAGGTTTCTTGACTGCGGTGAACAAACAGAAAGCCTGTCCCACTTTTGATCGACCGGTCAACTAACAAAACGGAAAGGGATGGTGTTCCAATATTCGGACGATCAACGGATGTTCTTCATCGGAAAACCATCTCGCAACGAGATAGACGAGCCCGCCTCCCTCGAAACACCGATGGCAATGGGTCCCGATAGAAAGAAGCCTGCTTCCACTGGGGAAACAGGCGTTGTGAAATCAATCGATCTGAACAAACAGAGCCGATGACCTAAATATCAATGTCGAAACTCACGACAAACTGACGCGGGGAGGTACGGATCATGCGCAGATTGTTCCCGTTGATGTCTTTTATTCCGGGAACGTTCTCGTCGTTGTCGAAGGCATTGCGCACATTGAACTGAACCTTGTAGTTCCGCTCGCCAAAAAGGTTGGCCTTTCCCCGGTAGCTTGCGAAGAGATCCGTTGTTAGCTCCTCAGCACCGCTTTGGACATCGGAAAGATCGACGACGCTATCTGGATCCGTGGGGGAACCTAATATTCCGTAGCCTACAACCGGAGCTTCCCGCCAACGAAGCGCTCCCCCGTAGGTGAAGCCCTTCAGCTTCCCTTCACGAATGCGGTAGCTGGCGTTAAAGTTCCAACGACCCGTTCGGTCAAATTCGTTGGCCTTGCCATCAAGCGACTGAATCAGCGCCCATCCGATAGACCCCCCAATGGTTTCTTCGAAGTGACGTTCAGCTAGCGTATCGCCGCCTTCCGCCGGATTATTAGTATCGTTGTACCACGCCGTATCCCAAGTCCAGGTACCGATCTCACCGTCTCCATCGAGATCGCGAGGGTTGTTTTCCCCGCCTTCGGGAACATTTAACTGCTGCCACACGGCCAAACGTTCGTTTAGATACTGGTCCCATATCGCTCCGATGTTGCTTTCGGTCGCATCGCGTTCGGTCCAGGTGAAGCGAAGATTCAAGTTTTCGATAGGATTGGCTGAGATCACCACTTCCCGACCTTCCGAGTACTTGTCGCTCATCACCCAGTAGCAGCAACGTCCTTTTTCGCGAAACCCACCCGCACCTTGAGCGGGATAGGTGGGGTTGGCGACGAGAGAGCGCCAGCGATTTTCCACGTCCCATAGCGGGTCGCGCCAACGGTTGAAGGGCGTGTTGGCCGCACGTTGTGGCCCACCAAGCGTCTCAAACTCGTTGTATCGAATCGCAAGCCTATTGTCGAGCAGCGTGAGCGTGAAACCGTAGTCCTTACCCTCCCCCTCTGCACCCGGATACTCATTCCCATAGGGATCAAAGCGGCCAATGTTAGGCTGGAAAGTGTCTGATTCGTTGTAGTGGAGGGAAACATTTTCCATGGCATGAAAGACAACGCCTTTCGTGCGGGTGGTACCCTTCTGAGTTTCACCTTGGACTGTGAGCTCCAAATCGTTGTAATAAGGCCACAAACCGGTCGGAGCAAACGGAAGCAAATTT
>JAUHWE010000511.1 GCA_030424825.1 Verrucomicrobiia bacterium | reverse complement strand
TCGCCCTTTACCATGATCAAGGATTGGCGCCTCTCAAAACGATCGAATTCGATTCGGCGGTGAACGTGACCCTAGGGTTGCCGTTTGCTCGAACGAGTCCCGACCATGGAACCGGATATGACATCGCGGGGTCGGGGGTTGCGTCGCACAATAGTTTTTCGAGAGCGATCAAGCTTGCCGCAAAGTTGGCACGGAGGCAGAAAGCAGTTTAAGAATGAACGTCGAGTGGGGTAATCGCGGCACGAAATGGCAACTTGAGTTTTGCTTGAACAGGCTGGGAAATTATAGGATTTAGCAGGTATTGAGAACAACGAACGACATTGAATTGCCCGAAGGGGTGAGGCTGGGAGACAATCGTCTCATCCTGCTGACGGAACCTGCCATCAAAAAGGTGGAAGCGCTTTTGCAAAAAGAGACTGAAGGGTCTTTTCTGCGCGTGGGCATATCAGGTGGAGGCTGCAATGGACTTTCCTATAAGATGAAATTCGTTTCCGAGGCCCGCAAGGGAGACATTATAGTCCCTTTTGGCGGGGCCAGCGTGATCGTTGACAGCAAAAGCGCCCTCTATTTAAAAGGAACGCAGCTCGACTATTCGGATGCATTGATATCCGGAGGCTTCAAGTTTTCCAATCCAAATGCGACTTCAAGTTGTTCCTGTGGCGAGAGCTTTAGTGTTTGATCCATGCCATTAGGGTAATCTTGACTCATCAAATCAGGAAAAGTGTTGATATGCGGATTCTTTTGCAGGATAAGCTTGGAGAATCAGCAACAAACCAAGAGTAATCATAAACTAATTAATGCCAAGACCAAGAGGTAAACGGAGGCCGCCAAGAAAACCGGATCCATTCGCAAGCATTAGACGCAATCATCGGATTCGCGTCCCAAAAATCCGAGTTGTGGGTCCAGATGGGAACCAAGTAGGGCTCATGGATACAAAGGAGGCCCTGGCTATCGCGCAGGAAGCAGGCCTGGACTTGGTAGAGGTTGCCGGACAGGCAAGGCCACCAGTGTGCCGGATCATGGACTTCGGGAAGTATGTCTACGAGCAGCAAAAGAAGTCGAAGGACTCCAAGGGAAGCTCGAGCAAGACGAAGGAAGTCAAGTTTCGCCCGCGTGTGGACGTGCACGACTTTATGACGAAGTTGCGTAGGGCCGAAGAATTTCTGGATAAGGGCAACAAAGTTAAGCTCACCCTGTCTTTTCGCGGTCGTGAAATGGCGCATACGGAAATCGGTTTCGATACGATGCGTAGGGCGATCGCGGACATTGCGCATATGGCAACACCGGACAATGAGCCTCGGCTGATTGGTCGGAATATCAATGTGATGCTGACACCGCTACCGGCGAACAAGAGAAAACCGAAATACAGCCATCACCTCGTAGATACCACGAACGAAGAGGAAGATATTGAGGATGAAGAGGAAGATGATTTCGACGACGATGACGACTACGAGGTAGACGACGAGCCTGAATCTCAGGATCAGACCCCTTCAAAAGATTAGCATCTGGTTGGATTGTCTTGGAAAAATGAGGGCTGCTTACTGCAAACTCGATTGTTTGCTGGTTGTGTTAAGCAGCGCGGCGTTTTTTCTCTGTTCTTGCCAAACCCAGCCAGCGAAGGTCCCGGAATCGAATGCCGCGGAAGCTGTTCCCGAGATAGGAACGGAAACACCCCGGGTTGAATCGGTTGTTGCGACTCCTGAACCGGAGCCGGTTCCTCCGTTGCCTGAGCCGAAAGAGCCGGCACGGCCCCTTTCGGGCATTTTTGAGCAGGCGAATCGAATCGGAGCCACCGCTCAGGCAAAAGGAGATGGGGTTTGGTTGATCGAAAAGGGAGGGCGAAAACTGGAATTGACCGAGCAAAGCCGAATGGCGTCGCTCAATGGAATTGTCGTCTTTCTAAATGAGCCTTTCCTGGAAAAGGAAGGCGCTTTCGTGTTAAGCGATTCGGATTTTGAATACACGTTGCGACCTGCACTTGAGCCAGCTGAGATTGTCCTTAGGTCAAAGGTAATCGTGATCGATCCCGGGCACGGTGGAGCAGAGCCGGGGTCGGAAAACAAGTCATTAAGTCTACTCGAAAAGGATCTCAATTTGGATGTTTCGATCCGTTTGCAAAAATTGCTTGAAGACAATGGATACAAAGTGGTTTTGACACGCTACAATGACCGGCTTGTGCCTTTGGAAGATCGGTCCCGAATAGCGAACCGGTCAAATGCTGGAATTTTTCTGAGCATTCACTTTAATTCTGCCTTGAACAAAGAGGCTTCCGGAATCGAAACCTACCTGCTGACACCTCCTGAATCGGCTTCGTCGAATGACGACGCTATTGGATCCAGTGAGACGTCCTATTCCGGAAACTCGTTTGACTCGTTGAATTTTGAGCTCGGGTTTAGAATTCAAAGTCGGTTGATTGCCGATCTTCAGCGTGAGGATCGCGGCCTTAAAAAGGCCCGATTTAAAGTCCTTAAAGATCTCGAGTGCCCAGGACTCCTAGTCGAGTGCGGGTTTCTCTCACACGGAAAAGAAGCTCCTTTAATCAATACGCCGGTATACCGGCAGAAGTTGGCCGAATCCTTGTCGCATTCTTTAACATCGATATTGATGAGTAGCCAAATCGTTCCGACGGCGCGATGATTAAGGCAGCTTTGATAGTGGGTCTGGGCAGTTTCCTTGGGGGAGCGCTGCGGTACCTTTCGGTCGTCTGGATCGAGCGTAAGGCCCAAATGGAGTTTCCGTTGGCAATCCTCACCGTCAATGTCGTGGGGTCGTTCCTGATTGGGTTTGTGACTCCGAGTCTAGAGAGAGTGTCGCTAGGCGGGGAGCCTTACATGGCTTTGTTTCTGACAGCGGGAATGCTCGGAGGCTTTACCACATTCTCGACTTTCAGCCTGCAAACTCTCAAGTTGGCCCAGTCAGGCCAGTGGAGCTTAGCATTGCTAAATGCCGCTGCTAGCCTGCTTTGCTGTATCGTATCCGTATTCGCTGGACTGAAAATCGGACAGCTAGTATTTCGCTAGAATTCCCTTTGGAAATGCTAAAGCGAGTTCCCGAGGGGGGAGCGGAATGGATCCGACTCGGATCGTGCCTATACCTCGTCAATAATCTTATCCGCGAGGCCATAGGCGATCGCTTCTTTTGCCGTCATGTAAAAGTCGCGATCCGTGTCTTCTTCGATTTTCGTGAGCGGTTGCCCAGAAGCTTCCGAAAGAATCTCGTTAAGACGCTCCCTTAATTGTTCGAGGTATTGGGCGTGAATATGGATGTCCACGGCGGGACCTCGAAGCTGGCCTGCGATTAGAGGCTGGTGAATCATTACATAGGAATGTGGATACAAGTATCGATTTCCCTTTTTTGGCGCGGAAAGCAAAATTGAACCCATTGATGCAGCCATACCGGTAACGATAACTGACACTTCAGACGATATCATTTTGATGGTATCGTAGATCGCCATTCCGGCCGTAATGGATCCACCCGGAGTGTTAATGTAGAATGTGATGGGTTTCCCCGGCGCATCCGCTTCCAGGTAGAGAAGCGTTTCGGTGATTTCCTTGGCTGACTCGTCGGACACCTCGCCCCACAGGAATATTTTCCTCTCTTTGAGGAATTTCTTTTGAATGGTCGATCCTACTGAGGATTCGTTTGGTTTTTCGTCTTTCTTCTCGGGCATGGAAATTTATTGATTTTCGGTTTTGTGAGTACTTTACAAGTAAGGATTGTGGCAGAGATCAACGGGAAACTCTAGCGCTCGCGTTATTCAAGAGAATAAACACGAATTTGATAATCAATTGATTGTATGGAATCGGTGTTTTCAGCGATGAAAGAGCCTATACAAGGCCCAAAATCATCCGACCCTCTTCGCTGATCATGCTTTGATCCCAAGCGGGTTCCCAAGTCAAATTCACTTCCGCTTCGTCCACGCCTGGCACAAGTATGACTTTGCTTTTGGCGTCCTCGGCGATCGCCGGCCCCATGCCGCATCCAGGAGCGGTCAGCGTCATTTGAACGACCACGCGATAGCTTCCTTTGTCGTTGGGCTCAACGCTCATGGAGTAGACGAGACCTAGATCGACGATATTGACCGGTATCTCTGGATCGTAGACGTTCTTGAGTTGCTGCCAGATGGCTTCTTCATCCGGTTCTTCTCCTTGGGCCAATCCCTTTCGAGGTGGACTTTCCGGATCGGCCGCTGCGGATTGGGCCTCTACCAGA
>JAUHWE010000510.1 GCA_030424825.1 Verrucomicrobiia bacterium | reverse complement strand
GCATCTGGGGACTACCTTTTGTTCCTCAACAACGACTTGGAGCTCACACCCGGTTGGCTCGAACCGATGCTAGAATTGCACCAATCAAAACTCAAAGTCGGGGCAGTCGGAAATATTCAACGCAATTTCTCGACGGGTCTCGTCGACCACGCGGGCATCTTTTTCGATCTGAACGGAATGCCTACACACGCCTGGAAAAACAGGAAACGCCTTCCCCCTTTCTCTTGGAGCGAGCGTACCGCAATTACCGGCGCCTGCTTTCTCATAAAACGATCGTTGTTTGAATCGCTGAACGGATTCTGCGAAGACTACCGCAATGGCATGGAGGACGTCGATCTTTGCGCCCGAATGAAGGAGCTTGGATACCGCTTGTTTGTGTCACACGAAAGCGTGATTAAACACCATGTAAGTCGCTCTCCGGGGAGGCATGATCACAATGACAGGAACTCAAATCTCTTCAAAGAAAGATGGTCCGAAAAAATGCGACCCTACGGGCTCAAAGAATGGCCGAGTCAATACTTTCATCGCTACGGGCGCTACTGGTGGCGAATGAACCCCAAGCTAGCGGCAAAGGCCCTAGGGATGCTAATCCGCTCTCGCTAGCGATCAGGATTAGCGATTTTTCTTCATATTTGCGAGCAACTGCTCAACAGTTCGTATCAAACTCGCACTAAGGCAAACCTGTACATGATTCGTTCCTTGCTGAAAAAGAAATCCAGTAACCCAATTCGGAAACGCTGCGACAACGACGATTTCACCCGTCTTCGCAAGCGCTACGAAATTTGGTACAATATTTTGCAAGACCAGCGCGGGACGCGTGTTTTCAAAGACGGCAAAGAACTCGTTATGCTAGCGAGTAACGAGTACCTCGGCCTTTATGATCATCCGAAAGTCATTGAGGCGGGAAAAAAAGCCCTGGAAAAATGGGGTGGCGGTACCATGGGGGCCCGGTCAGCAAATGGCGGAAGGCATTTCCATATCGAACTCGAGGAGCGACTTGCCGCCTTTCTCGGAAAGGAAGCCTGCCATGTCTCCTCCGCAGGATATCTTTCCTGCATGTCGTCAATTACGGGTTTTGCCCGCCGAGGGGATGCCGTATTCGTGGACAAGAACATGCATTCAAGTGTATGGGACGGCATTCGGCTTTCGATGGCGGATGTCGAGCGATTTGGGCACAATAACCCCGAGCATCTACGAACACTCCTAGAACAACTGGACCCTGGTATCTCCAAGATCCTAGCGATTGAAGGTATCTATTCGATGGAAGGGCACATCTGCAATCTACCCGATTTCACAGCCATCGCTCAGGAATTCGATTGTTTCACGGTCATGGACGATGCCCATGGTCTTGGAGTATTGGGAAAGCAAGGACGGGGTACTGCGAACCACTTCGGACTAACCGACCAGGTTGACATTATCACAGGGAGCCTTTCCAAGTCTCTCGGCAGCACCGGTGGATTTATCGCAGGTGACGCAGCATCGATTGAATACTTGAGAACCCATTCCAAACAAGTGATTTTCAGTGCCGCCTTGTCCCCCTGCCAAACCGCCTGCGCCATGGCAGCTCTGAACGTGATGGAAAATGAACCGGAGTGGCTGGAAAAACTTTGGGCCAATACGAAGCGCTACAAGGCCTTCCTCGATGAGCTAGAACTCGATACTTGGGAAAGCGAAACTCCAGCGATCCCCATCATTATCGGAGATAGGGAAAAGGCTTACCACTTTTGGAAGAATCTGCGCGAAAAGGGTGTCTTTGCCATTTTCGCTACGGCTCCAGGTGTGCCACCCGGCAAGGACCTGGTCCGGACCGCAATTTCTGCCAGACACTCGGAAGCGGATTTTGAAATCATCGAGAATGCTATTCGCTATGCCGTCAGTAGAATGTAAGCTGTAGCAAATCAGCTAAGCGCCTTCTGTCACCAAATGATCCACCATATCTACAACCGTATCTTTCCACCTTGGAAGCATATCGGTTCGAATACTGTTGGTCAGTTTTCTGAGTTTTTCCTGATCGGAAATCAACCGACGCAATCTCTTGGCCAGGTCTAAATTGTTGCCAGATTTAAATAGCTCGCACCCACCAAATCGGGCGTTTTCTCTGACCGAATGGAGAGAGCTGCTTAAAGTAGGAACCCCCTTCCACAGTGATTCAAGCACCGGCAATCCGCATCCTTCTGCTAGAGATGGCAAAACAACCAGATCCGTCATAGAAAAGAGATTTTGAAGTCCCGCATCATTCAATTGGCCGTGCAAGTGAATCGCGTATCCACGCTTTGAGGCTTTCTTCAGTCTCCCTTCTATTTCTTTTCCAAAGTACGGGTTGGTACGCCCCACAAAATGGTATTCAAATTCCAAACCCTCGTCCCACAGCTTTATCGCAGCGTCTAACGCGATATCCTGCCCTTTCCTTTTTTCCAGAATGGCTAGGGTCAACAACTGAATCCGGTCGTTGTTCTCCGGTTTGGGATGGGACGGTTCATCAAAAATGCCATCTGCACCCAATTGGATCGATCTCACAGAAGGCGTCTTTCGCAAATCAAGCCATTCCCAGTATTCCTCAAGAAGGATCGCACTGTGACTGGAAACCGCAAAAACACCGGAAAAAAGCGCAAGCATTTTCATGTAACTAGGATGCCTCTGAACGCTGTGCGGCCAGGTAAATTCTGGGTGCTGCAACGGGATCGCATCATGAAATATTGCATACGCTTTACATTGGCGCTCCTTCAAAAAGGCCTCCATACCCCTACGCTCATACTCGCAAAACAATTCGCATGTAAGAACTACGTCATCTGCTTCGATTTCGAAATTGGAGTTCTTGCCACGACGTCGAAAAGTCCCGCTCTTCTCGTCCCAAATCACTTCAACGAAAGCATCTCCGAGCAAATTTTCAAACTCACGTTTTAAACAGCTTGAAACCCTTGCCAGACCAGACTTCTGACGTTGCTTGGATGCCTTTGTTACATCGTAGAGAATTCTGCCTTTTATCATCAAACCAACTGATCTTTAAACTGTCCAAATTTCAGTGAAATCTCAAGCCTTTAGCAATAGAATGGCGATCCTCTTCATTCCAAAACAAACCACCAAACACCTACTAGTGACTATACCGTCGGAATAACTCCAACAATCGCCCTGAATTACGCGAGGCAAGAAATTCGCGCTCCACCCATTCCCGCGCTGTCAACCGTAGTTCGTCGCACATCGAATCATCTGACTGGATACGACGACAACGCTCCACCCAAGAATTCGTGTCCTCGACTTCACACAAGAGCCCTGTCACACCATCCTCAATCGCCTCTACGACTCCAGAAACCGGAGAGGCAACGACGATGGTTCCTGAAGCCATCGCCTCGGGAATAACATTTGGAAGCCCATCTCTGTCCCCATTTCGAGCGATAATTCCCGTATGGAACAAAATATCAGCCCAGCCCACATTTTCTAACGTTTCCTCCAAGGAAAGTCTTCCTTTCAGAGTGACTCGATCTTCAAGTCCTCGTTTTTCAATTTCCGACTCAATGGAACCTCTTAGATCTCCTTCTCCTATAATTCTTGCCTCGAAAGCTATCCCAGCCGCCCGCAATGATTCATAAATCCCTAGCTGAAAAGGAAACCCCTTCTTCTCTACAAGTCTAGCCACGCAAACAATCCTCAAACGCTGCCGACTCTTTCTGAGCAGCTTGAACTCGGGGAAACGATTCATTCCTCTTCGAATCAGATGTACCTTATTGCTTGATACGAAATTGCTTAGCTCGCTTGCCGCCGATTCGGTAGAAGTATGAATAAAGGCCGCATCGCGAGCTTTGGGCCTCAAAAGCCAGTCCCCTCCTCGCTCAAAGACGTCGTATGCATGGGCTCCCATAGAAAAAGAAACCGAGACGAGACTCGATTCCAGCCATCCGAACGCCGCCGGGGCGCTAGACCAGACACAGTGGATTATTTCGGGCTTCCTATCCCGCAATTGCGTCTCTCTAACGATAGCAGCCCCCAATCCTAGCAAATTCTCCCAAAAGTTCAGCCAATAGCGGGGCTTAGCACCGAAAAGCTCTCCGATGTATTTTCGAAACAACGCAAAGCGGAAGAAAATCAGCAGAGGTAAAAGCCAAAAGAGCTTTAGAAGTTCCCATTTGCTGAATCGGTCGATCGCAATTCCTTCAAATTCAGCGTCTCCACCATGAAGGGAAATTATCTGCAATTCCGCTCCCAATTCCTTGAGGGC
>JAUHWE010000509.1 GCA_030424825.1 Verrucomicrobiia bacterium | reverse complement strand
CACCCTTATGGGCGTACATCTGCCGCTTGATGGATTGAATGTCTTGAATTGCGTAGAAGTCGAGAGACTTACGCCAGATGAACGGTTGTAGGTCTTTCAAGAACGAGGCGGCTACTTTTTTATCGCCGGCGATTGGCCGCGCTTTTATCAGTGCCGCGCGTTCCCAATTTTGCCCGTAGCTTTCGTAATAAATTTGAGCCGCTTCCCGCGATACCGCGACCGCGGTTGAGCCTGGGTCGGGCCTTAGGCGCAAATCGGTCCGAAACACATATCCATCCGCTGTGCGTTCGTGCAAAAGGCGGACGAGGTCTTTGGTGAGACGGACGGCAAACTCTTGCGGTGATTTTTTGCCGGTATAGGGGAGATGATCCTCGTCAAAAAATACGAAGAGGTCGATGTCCGAGGAATAGTTCAACTCGCGTGCCCCGTGTTTACCAAGCGCGAGTACGACGTAGCCTGATGAAACTTCCGGGTTTTCAATGTCGGCGATATCGTGGGCGAAACTTTCTCCGAAAATGGCTTTGCGTTCGATTTTCGAACCGGATTTCATGTGGTCTAGCAGATTGAGGCCAGGGACGGGGATTGAAGGTTGTCTCGCTCCTGCCGCGGCAAGTGTAGTCGGGAAAATATCGATACTACTCACAAGTTCGTCGCGAAATTCAGGCTTTAGCGTACCTGGCCAGGAGTACATTGTCGGTTGACGGATACCGCCCTCGTAAGGCGTTTGTTTGGAACGGGCATCATAGCCATTCCTCTCTGGGTGCTGGATCCAGCCATTATCGCCCACGTAGACAATCAGGGTGTTTTCGCGGATGCCCTTCTTTTCCAGGTAGCCTACCAAGTCGCCACAGGTTTCATCCCACCACTCGATCATAGCGTAATACTTGGCGATCGTAAGGGGATGGTCGTCTTTGTATTTGTCTAGAAGTCTCGCAGGAGGGTTGTGAGGTGTATGGGGGAGGAACGCGGCGTACCACATATAGAATGGCTTGTCCGCTTCGACTGCTAAATCGATAAAGTCAAAACACTCTTTTAATCCTTCGCGGCCTATCTTCAGTCCGTCATCACCATGACGACCCCCAGGTTGGGGAAAGCCACGAGTCATGCCGTGGGTGAATCCCCCCCGCGTGTAGTTCCCTTCCCACCACTTGCCGCTTTGGTGGCTCAAGTAGCCTTGCTCTCCGAGGAGATCGGGAAGCGTATCGAATTCGTCAATATAAGAGATGAGCTGGGCTCTACGAGCGTTGTAGAGCGGGGAGTCCTTTTCGGCGTACTTGGGAGACGGGTCATTTCCGGTTACACCGTGGCGATGCGCGTAGTGTCCGGTTGCCAGCGTCATTAGAGAAGGGCGGCACAGCGCGGTGGGAACATAGCCGCGAGGGAACACGACGCTTTCGCCTGCAAGTTTGTCGATATGGGGCGTGCGCACATGGGGGTGTCCCATGAACGAGTAGTCGTTCCAGGCTTGATCATCGCTGAGCAGCAAAACGACGTTGGGCTTGTCAGCTGCGGTCACGACCGAAATGAGTGCGAGCAATAGAGTGGAGAAGCGAAATCTGTTTGGCATATTCATTGGGTATGGGAGACTCTCTTGCAATGGTTTGTCAGCGTTTAGGTTAGAGGTCAATGATGAGTGAGCGGATGAATTCGTTTTTGCTCGAGAGGTGGGGAGAGAATGGATCGGGCCATCAAGAGCTGTAGGGTCGTTGCTTGGGACGACTGCAGTGGTTGGGTAGAATTGGCCATCTCGGTCGTCGCAAGCAACGCCCCTACCAAGCGCTACGCGTTACGTTTCATCTGTAATTTGAAAATACACGCTACCGTATCGTGACGAGCAGATCTTTGCTTTCGACTTGATCGCCCGGTTGGACGGCGATGCTGTCGATGACGCCGTCTACTTGAGCATACACGGTGGTTTGCATTTTCATGGCCTCAAGGATGGCGAGCTTGTCGCCTTTCTTGACTTGGCTGCCAACGGTTACCGATACGCTGCTGACCATGGCGGGAATGGGGGCGCCGGTTTGCTTCGGGTCGGCAGAATCCGCTTTAACCCTACGTTTAGTCTCGGACTTGATAGACTTGTCGGCGATCACGCATTCGCGGGCCTTTCCATTGAGTTCAAAGGTAAGGATTCGGGCACCATCTTCATTGGGCTCACTTACGTAAATGAGCTTCACGATGAGTGTCTTTCCTTCTTCGATATCCACTGAGATTTCCTCTCCCGGCTTGAGCCCGTAGAAGAAGGCGGGAGTAGGGAGTACGGACGCTTCACCGTATTTGTTGGCAAAGGACACGTAGTCTTTGAAAACCTGCGGGTACATGAGGTATTCAAAAAGCTGATCGTCAGAGCACTCGTGCTTGAGCAACTTCGATACCTCCTTGCGCTTCTCTTCGAGATCGATTTTTTCTGCTCGCGCTCCGGGACGGCCTTTGTAGGCTTTGCGCTTGCCCAGCACAACCTTCTGCACTGCTCTAGGCCAGCCGCCTTTGGGTTGTCCCAGTCCTCCTGAGAGCATGTCGACGACCGACTCAGGGAAAGGCGTTCCTTCGGGCAGATTGGCCATATCTTTGGGCTCAACACCTTTGGTGAGAAGGAATATCGCTAAATCACCCACCACTTTGCTACTCGGGGTGACCTTGACGATGTCGCCGAGAATCTCGTTTACCTCGGTATAGTATCGTACCACTTCCGGCCATCGTGGACCGAGGCCGAGGGCCCGAGCTTGCTCCCGTAGATTAGTGTATTGGCCGCCCGGCATCTCGTGCTTGTAGACCTCCGCAGTTCCGAATTTCGGACTGGTGTCGAAAGGGCCGTAGAATTGGCGAACCGCTTCCCAGTAGATAGAGAGCTTGTCCAAGTATCCGAGATCGAGCTGGGTGTCCCGTTTATCGCCAGCGAACGCCTTGACGATCGAGTTCAAGTTCGGCTGTGCGGTGAGGCCAGATAGGGAGGAGATGGAAAGGTCCACGACATCGACTCCTGCTTCAGCTGCCTTGACGATGGAAGCCGACGCAATACCGCTCGTATCGTGCGTATGGAAGTGGACTGGGAGGGAGACTTCGGACCGTAAGGTCTTAATCAGCTTGTATGCCGCTCGCGGATGGCAGAGTCCGGACATGTCTTTGAGGGCGATGATGTGGGCCCCCATTTTTTCCAGCTCCTTGGCGAAGTTTACGAAGTACTCGAGGGTGTATTTGTCGCGGTTCGAATCGAGGATGTCGCCGGTGTAGCACACGGTGGCTTCACAAACAGATTGCGTGTCGTTCCGCACTGCTTCCATAGCGGTCTTGAGATTCGGCAAATAGTTGAGCGAATCGAAGATCCGGAAGATGTCCATGCCGGCTTCCGAAGAGTGTTTCACGAAGGCTCTAATGACATTGTCTGGGTAATTGGAGTAGCCCACTCCATTGGCACCGCGGAGAAGCATTTGGAGGCAGACGTTGGGGACCTTTTCCCGCAGATCGCGAAGTCGCTGGAAAGGATCTTCGTAGAGAAAGCGCATGCACGTATCGAAGGTCGCGCCGCCCCAGCACTCGAGACTGTAGAGATTGTGGGCGTGCTGGGCCATGCTGTCAGCGATCTGCAGCATGTCATAGCTGCGCATGCGTGCTGCCAAAAGCGACTGGTGGGCATCGCGGAGGGTGGTATCCGTAACAAGGAGACGCTTTTGCTTGCGGGTCCATTCGGCGAACTTTTCTGGACCCTGTTCGAGCAGATAGTCGCGGGTTCCTTTTGGCTTGGGGGTTTTGGGGTCGTAGGTGGGTACGATGACCGGCAGATTCATGTCTGGAACCGGGCGGTTCTTAACCTGCGAATTCCCATTGACGATGGTTTCTCCGAGCAGGTTTAAAAGCTTGGTGGCCCGATCATGGCGTCGCCTGAACTTGAATAGCTCCGGGGTCGTGTCGATTAGGGTGGTGGTCGCTGCGCCCGATTGGAAAGTCTCGTGGTGAATGACGTTCTCGATGAACGGAATATTCGTCTTCACACCCCGAATACGCATCTCGCGCAAGGCGCGGTCCATGCGCTGGATGGCCAATGGGAAGGTCCGGGCGGATGCGGTGAGCTTGACCAGAAGTGAATCGTAGAATGGGGTTATGACTGCTCCGGTGTCACCCATGGCCCCGTCGAGTCGGATGCCGAATCCGGCAGCGCTGCGGTAGTTGACGATCTTTCCGTAGTCCGGGGCGAAATTGTGCTCTGGGTCCTCTGTGG
>JAUHWE010000508.1 GCA_030424825.1 Verrucomicrobiia bacterium | reverse complement strand
GCGGGCCGTACAATCGGTTCTCAATCGCTTTTAGAAAATAGTACGGCGCGATACGATCAAATACATCGGCCTCACCAACTAATGAGCCTAGGCTCTGAACCGTAGTGTCGCCTACCGACACCAGCTCGTATCCAGGTTTAATGCCACTCAACACAGCGGCACTTCCCGGCCGCACGCGATGAATAATGGAGCGATTGCCGACAGTGGTAACGGTGATACCCGAATCACCCTTCTGCCACGAATGCGGCATCAATTCATTGAAGGAAGGAGAAATAATGGAGAAATGCGAATCACCTAACTCCCCCAGCATTTCCGAAAGCAAGGCATCAAAGTCCTCCCTTTCTTCCAGAGCTCCCAGTCGGTTTCGGTATTTTTCCCCGATCGAACGCCAGTCCTTTCCTCCAAAATCCGGATCGTAGTAGTTGAGGGCAATCTCGTCCCAAACGGCTTCGAATACGACTTGGTATTCATATTCAGCGTTAGTTGGAATCACAATTGCTACACCAAATATCACTATAATGCCAAAATTAAGAAATCTTCCTCTTATTTGATTCCAGAGTTCTTTCATGAATACAATACCCTCATAATAGCCAGATGGTTTCTAAAGTCATAACTTGACAATCATTGCTGCAAACAACTCCGAAGCCTGGTCTTTAGATAGAATCTTGGCGAGCTCATCTCCAATTTAAGTAGACTAGGTCAATCTGATATCTACTAAAAACACTTGCATGCACTAAGACATTGAATGACCTAAGAGCAACCAACACTTTTGGGGTTTGAGGAAAACAACGATAAAACCTCCAAAATTTTTGGTGTGCCCGTTGTCCATACCATAGAGCACTTCAGTAATTCCCATGAACTGGTATTGTATCCAAACCAAGCCAAAGAAAGAAATTCTCGTTGAAAAATACCTCAACGACGAGCTAGAACTCGAAACTTATTTCCCTCGATTGAGGCGAAAAAAGACGATCAGACGTGTCAAAAGAGAAGTCATAGAGCCACTTTTTCCACGCTATCTTTTCTGCCGACTGAGCTTGGCAGACTGCTATCGTGCTGTGATCTACGGCAGAGACGTATTGGGATTGGTCAGTGCAGGAAACAAGCCTACCGTAGTCGACGAACAGATTATTCTTCAATTGAAGGATTGGGCCGGAGAAGGGGACGACATCATTGTACTCGAGCCAAAATCAATCAAGAAAGGTGATCCAATAAAAATTACAGATGGCCCAATGCAGGGTTTGGAAGCAACTTTCCTTCAAGAGGCTACTCAAGACGAACGTGTTGCGATTCTCCTAAACATCATGAACACCGAAGTTAGACTCAAAATAGATCGAGATTTCATTGAAGCAATGGAAAGTTAGACTATCCTATTAAGTCTCATAAGAAGACTTCCTAGTGCAAGTGCGGCACTCGATCTTCAGCATCAATGAAAGCTATTGAAATTTAGTTCACGGCAGCAGACTCATGTGACCGAACAATTGTTTCTGCTAGAGTTACTCCTTGAGAAATTCAGCAGAGAGATAAATCTGTAACAAAACAAAAACACTCTTTATAGAACTCTACTTACTGAGACCAACCAATCTTGTGGAGCTAGCGTATATCAACAAAGAGTAGATTTCGAGTAGTGATTCGCAAAGCCTCCGAGCAAAATGCATTTTTGCTCATTACTTACTCTCAACGCCCGTCATCAGAGTAAGGCTCGGACCAATCAAACACAATCGGGCGGCTCTCGTCAAATCAGGAAACTGCTTATTTAGTACTCGGATAAATTGCAACCGACTTTGAATTCAAGCAGCTGAAGTACAAGAACTTAATACAGCACGGAGTCAAGTTTACTCAAGAAGAATACCTCGTCCATACGTCAGGGACCCCCTGATTGTACACGATTCGGCTTCACAAACGTTTTACAAATCCGCAATGTACTGCCCCTTGAAATGCTTCGATGTGTTCAGCTTAGTTCAGTCATTGGCGGATTGGTTCTTATTCAATTTGCATCCGGTATTGGCGCACGTGTCGCTAATACATCACTGACGGTACCAGAGGTACCTGAGACATTCGGCTACCAGCTTGAGAACGCGCTCCCCGGCCTCTCGTTCTCCCAGCCTGTTGCAGTAGTTGCTCGGCCAGGAGACGACGGTTCACTGTTTGTAGTGGAACGATCAGGCATCATCTATATTGTACCGGACGTATCGAGTCCCACGAAGTCTGTTTTCCTGGACATTTCCTCAATCGTAGACAGCAACCAGGGCGAGGAGGGACTTCTCGCCCTCGCCTTTCATCCAGACTGGACCGTCAACGGCTACTTCTTTGTCCACTACACGACCAACGCGACCACAACGGCTGGGTCCGGCCGGCATGGACGCATATCACGATTTGAGATCGACCCCGGAAACTCGAACATAGCACTATCGGCAAGCGAGCAGCCCCTCATCTCCCAGTACGACCAGGACTGGAACCACAACGGGGGGGAGTTGAAGTTCGGCCCCGACGGCTATCTTTACGCCAGCCTAGGGGACGAGGGGGGCAGCGGGGACAACCGCAACAACAGCCGGTTCATAAACAAGGACTTTTTCAGCGCCATTGCCCGGCTGGACGTCGACAAGTTACCCGGCAGCCTAGAGCCCAATCCACACCCCTCGGTGCATCTGGATGGCGGCGGTCTCGCCTATTACAGCGTTCCTCCCGACAATCCGTTTATCGAGGCGACCAGCTTCAACGGCCAAACTATTATTGACCCGGCCACCGTTAGAACCGAGTTCTGGGCTGCTGGGCTGCGCAATCCGTGGCGTTTCAGTTTCGACTCGGCTACCGGGCTGCTGTACTGTGCCGACGTGGGCCAGAACGCGTACGAGGAAGTAAACATTATTGAAAAAGGGGGGGACTACGGCTGGCGACTCCGCGAAGGGTTCCACCCCTACAATGGCTACACGGTTCCTGCAGGTGTCCTTCTGGAGGACCCCATTCTCGAGTACCCCCAGTCGTCTGGCTTTAGCATCCTTGGTGGGATCGCCGAAGGAAAGTCGGTCACCGGGGGCGTCGTGTATAGAGGGAACCGCATATCCCAAGTGGAGGGTTTCTACGTCTTCGCGGACTATGTGCGGAACCGCCTTTTCGCACTGAGCTACGACCCGTCTTCAGAAACGGTCGACGACTTCCAGCAATTGGCGACCGTTTCGAACCCCGTCTCGTTCGGGATCGATCCCAGCAACGACGACGTATTAATCGTCAGCCTAAGCGGCACGATCTACCGCCTTCTGTACTCGGGTACGCCAATCTCAGGCGAACCCTTGCCGACGTCACTCAGTGCCACCGGAGCCTTCGGCGACCTCACCTCCCTGACGCCAGAGGCAGGGATTGAGCCGTACAGCATCAACGTCCCGTTCTGGTCGGACCACGCGATCAAGTCCCGCTGGTTCTCAGTGCCCGACCTTACGGATGCAATTGGATTCGAACCCTCCGAAAACTGGTCTTTCCCCGACGGTACGGTGTGGATTAAGCACTTCGAGATGGAGATGGTGGAAGGGGACCCCTCATCCAGTCGCCGGCTGGAGACGCGCTTCATTGTCAAGAATGCTGAAGGGGTCCACGGTTTCACGTACAAGTGGAATGCTAGCGAGACGGACGCATTCCTCGTTGACGAGGAGGGCGAGGACGAGCTGTTAACGATTTTGGATTCGGAGGGTGGCATCTCCCGGACCCAGACCTGGCGCTACCCATCGCGCTCGGAATGCCTGCAGTGCCACACCTCCGTGGGAGGCTACGCACTAGGCTTCAACACACGCCAGCTCAACGGCGACTACGACTACGGGGCGGGGGCGCTCAACCAGATCGGGGCGCTCGACAGCGTGGGCTACTTTGACACCTCGCCCGGAGACCCGGGACTGCTTGACGAGCTCTACTCTGGGAGCCACGCGTCCGCGACCGCCGAGGACAAGGCTCGCTCCTACCTCGAGGCCAACTGCGTCCAGTGCCACCAGCCGGGAGGGCCCTCCCAGGGAAGCTGGGACGCTCGCACTCTGACGGACCTCTCTACAGCTGGAATCGTGGACGGGGAGCTGGTCAACAATCAAGGGGACCCCGACAACAGGGTCATTGCCCCCGGAGATCTTACTCATTCCATGATTCTCGAGCGCATCTCGACACGCGGAAGCCAACAAATGCCGCCGCTCGGGTCCAATGAATTGGATCAAGAGGGGATTACGATCATCTCGAATTGGATCAGCTCCCTTGGAGTCG
>JAUHWE010000507.1 GCA_030424825.1 Verrucomicrobiia bacterium | reverse complement strand
GTTTCCCAAATATTCCACCACTGGCATTTACAGGCTATTTGTAGCCGAACTCGATGAAGGAGTGATTGGCTACAGCTCAAGCAGCCAATTTAGGGAGCGGGCGGCATATGCCTCTTCAGTCGAGACAAGCATCTACCTAGACAAAGATTATTCCGGGCGGGGAATTGGATCAAAACTCTACGAAACCCTTTTCACGGCTCTCAAAGAATCGGGCGTGCATCGCGCCTATGGGGGCGTCACTCTGCCCAATGCCGGCTCTGTCGCCTTGCATAAGAAATTCGGCTTTCGAGAAGTCGGAGTCTATCGGGAAGTCGGGTACAAGTTCGGGAAGTACCACGATGTTTGCTGGTTTGAAAAAGAGATTGGCACTTAGATAGTTGCCAAAGCTTTACACTATTTGGCTGTATCCGTGAAACGCTGTTCGCGAATTATCGTAACGCGAATTGTGCTCGGATACTCAAGCTCGTCCTCGATTCGCTGGCGCATCTCTCGGGACAAATTCTTTGCCTCAAGGTCAGAGATGGATTCAGGATCAACCACAACGCGAACCTCTCGCCCCGCCTGAATCGCATAGGCCGACTTTACGCCTGAAAAAGTGTAGGCCAAATTTTCGAGTGTCTTTAGACGATCGATGTACGCCGCGATTGACTCCGCCCTAGCGCCCGGGCGGACCGCCGATATTGTATCCGCCAGGATGACCACTCCCGCGTAAAGTGTTTCCGCTGGAACTTCCTCGTGATGGGCGGCAACCGCATTTACCACAACATCGTTTTCGCCACGCGCTTTTACGAAATCAGCGCCAACTGCGGCATGACTTCCCTCGTACTCGCCATCGATCGCTTTGCCAAGATCGTGAAGCAGTCCTGCCCGCTTGGCAATGTTGGGATCCAGCCCGAGTTCCGAGGCAATAATCGAACAAAGCAATCCGACTTCAACAGAGTGCTCGAGCACGTTTTGCGAATAGGAAGTGCGAAACTTCAGCTTCCCCAATAAGGTGATGATTTCCGGATGCATCCGTGAAATCTTGAGCTGGCTAATGGCCGCATCTCCAGCGTTTTCAACAATCCGGTCGACATCCAATCGGGATTCACTAACGAACTCCTCTATAGTGGCAGGATGAATACGCCCATCTTTTACCAAGCGCTCCAAAGCGGTTTTCGCAATCTCGCGCCTCACGGGATCAAATGAGGAAATAAGCACCATCTGCGGAGACTCGTCGATTAGCAGGGTCGTCCCAGTGGCAGTTTCGAAACACTTGATGTTCCGGCCTTCTCGACCAATGATGCGCCCTTTCATGTCATCATTTGGCAATTGCACGACAGTCGCGCTGATTTCACTATTCGGCTTGCTAGCGATACGCTGCATGGTCGCCAAGAGCGTGCGATTCGCTTGCCGGTTCAGATCCGCCTCCGAGCGCTCAAGGATATCTTTACGCATTCGCAGGAGATCATCGTTGCATTCGATTTTAACCTGTTGCTGAAGCTCCCGCTTGATCTCCTCAATATCCATGGAAGCCAGGTTGGCCATCGTGCGACGAACATTCGCCGACATTTCTTCAAAACTACGCTTGCTGGCTTGAACTTCCTTTAACCCATCTTCGATGTTTTTCTCCCTCAATCGCAATTCATGGTCCAGTGCCGCTAGGCTCTCTTCGTGCGATCGGATTTCGCTGAGTTTAAGCTCAATCTCCATCTCCATGCGTTTCGCCTCTCGGCTGAGATCACTCCGCTTCTCGTCAACTTCGAGTTGCAATTCTGAACGCATCTCCTTCCCAGTTACCTCTGCCTCTCTCTTGGCTAGATCAACTACTGATTGGGCATCCGCTTTCGCTCTTCTTCGTACGTGGCGCGTGACAAACCATGTGAGAGCGTATGCAATCACAAAGCCGGCAATGAGTGCCAAAATCACTGAAGAAGTCACATCCATATCAACAAAAAACGCGATGCTCCCGGCGCTGGGGGTCTCGCGTGGGTGATAGCGAAAGCGATTGCCAGCAAAAAATCAACGATTGAATTTGATTACGCCTTTAAATACCTGGTATTGCTTCAGTTAGCTACAAAATGGTCCTGTTCAGAAAATGGGCTTCCAGAGCTAAACTGATACAACGCATACGATGCATTCACGGTTTCCGTCTAAACGCTCCCATCCTAGCCTTCTGCATTTTCGCAAAACCAGCTCTCACTAAGCTAATATTTTTCCGCCCTAGAGGAATCTAGCTATGGGAGTTAAGTTCTTTTGGGAAAGCCCTCACGACCCAGATAGATTCGATTACTAAATCTAATCTTCGGAGCTTAAACCTGTTGATATCAGGGCGTTTAACCGTGGCATGGAACGAATCAATGCAACCGTCGACCGACTGCAAAATCGGTTTGAGACGCTGACTCCCGCACCCAGAATTTCAAACAGCCTGAAATCCCTCGTAACGGAAGGAAACATAAACCCCGATGAGATTATCGCTCTCATTCGCCTCGAGCCTTTACTGGCAACCCGGATCATGCGGGAAGCCAATCAGTCGGCTGGCTCGAAAAAAGGTAGATACTCCAGCATTGAACAGGCCGCTACCGCAGTGGGGTTCGAGCGAATGTATGACCTTATGGGTATTTATGCCTACCAATATTGCGACGAATTCGGGTCTGCGACAACCTACAGCCCTGAATCCTGGAAACGAGCAATTACCTGTGCCGCTTGCATGGAAAGCCTCGCTGCAAAGCATCGCCTAGATCCAAACGAAGCCTATTCTATCGGGCTTTTGCATTCGCTCGCTAACGCTATCAGCGAGGCGCATGAGGAGAAGCTCGATCGGCAGCTTACGGACCCCTTTGGCAGACTAAATTCTCGACTAAAAAGTTTTGGGAGCGCTGGGTTGAACTACACGCTTTTCCGGTCGTGGGGATTCCCGAAAAGCTTCACAGATCCGGTCCGCTTCCAGTATTCTCCTCTCGATTGCATTACGACTGGAAAGATGGCTTGCCTGCTCAATCTCTCCAAATGGATTACAGGAGTCATTCGCGAAACGGAAGAACTCCCCGATCAAGAAAAAGGCCCAGACCTACTGGTTTTAAATCTTCTAGGCGAAGGGGAACAGACACTCTGGAATCTGATAAGCGATGTGAGTGACTGCCTAAAACGAGCTGAAGCAACACTTCAGGGAGATCACAACTTAGTTTAGGAATCCCGGGCGATGGAGAGGCAAACGCCTCTATTCCGCCCCAACCGACTCGACTTCGATTTTTGGAGGATTCGAAAGTAGTGGCAACTCGACTTCCACCATTTTGATCTCCTTCTTTATTTCCTCTTTCTTTTCCTCAGGAATCTCAATTTCAGGAGGAGTCCTCCAGTCGAAACCCTGTTCGTCGAACTGCTTTTGGTAGAGCTCCGCTATAGCGATGTCGGGATTCGGCGGAGGAACGGCAGGTAGCACTGTCTCAGATTCTCCTGCCAAATCGATGGGAAGGAGCACTTCCTCCCTTTCCATATCAAAAAACTTCATCGTGAAGCTTTTGAGATAGGGAGCTGCCATCACTAGAAAGACACACATGATCAAAGTTGGGACGAGCGTGACCAGCATTCCAGGGCCGATTGGCTTGTCTATTTTGCTTCTCCAAATCTCACGCTTCTTCGCTTCGTGTTCCCCTGGCTTTCGTAATTGATATTTCATCGCTATTGAGATTGACCCCCATAGGTGACGTTGCGTTCCCCCTATCCTCCACCAGACTAGAACATTCATCCCCCGAATTCGCAAGCCTGAGATAGGTCCGCTCAAATAATCCCGCAATCGCAAGAGCCTTGGGAGGGAGCGATGCTTCTACCTCCTGGCGTTAAAAGCGATCCTCAACCCTTGTGAAACGAGATCGTTCCCTGGAAACACGGCTTCCTCAATGATCGAATCCAGGTTGCTCCTTAAGGTGAAGAGGCCAATAGGTCATTATTAGGATTTTCCTCCGACTGCGCTAAAATTCCTAAAAAATGCCCTTCCATTCGACGCGGGCAGGCCGGTAGACAGAAATGGATTGCATTCAGCGGTATTGGTCGTACGGCTTTGCTGAATCGGCACGGTATTCAAGAGGAGCCACTGCATGGCTAAAGACTACAAAAAGTCAAAGAAACGAAAATTTGTCGGTCTCGACAAGAACGGTAATCCACCGGATTTCCCATACGTTCAGGTGCGCTTTTCCTCCATTCATAACCACGGCCTATTTGCCGCAAAGAAAATTCCTAAGGATGAATATTTTATCCAGT
>JAUHWE010000506.1 GCA_030424825.1 Verrucomicrobiia bacterium | reverse complement strand
TTTTTTGGCTTCTTCTTCAGCCTTTTTCTTCATGGCTTCTGCGTCGGACATGGCTTTGTCGCCATCCTTTTGCATCGCCGCTGCCGCGTCAGACGCCGCTTTCTCTTCGCTGGTCTCGCTACTGCAAGCGGAGAACAAGAAAGCCGCAAATATTGATAGGAACGCAATTGATAGTGTCTTTTTCATGAGTGTATTGTGGTGTTTAACTTTAAAGGAGCTGGATTCTTCATTAATATTGTTCAGAAACCAGCTAGGTTACAGGGTCTACTGGAAGCGAAAGAAGTCAATCCGGTTTCTTTGTCGCTCAAAGGCATGGAAGGGGGGGTAGGAAGGAAATTTCGGTTATTCTGGATATGTGATTGATGAAACGCTTGACGATCTGCTTTAGGCTCAACCAGTGCATTTACCTCTCTAGTCGAGACTTTCCACGGGCCAATTTCTGGAGGGGGTCCGGGCCGCGTTGAGGATCGATTCCATTTCGCGAACGATTTTAGGGTGCTTTGCCGCGATGTCATTTTCTTCTGACAAGTCCCTTTTCAGATTGTAGAGCTGCAAGGGTTCTCCTACTGCGGAACGAATCGCCTTCCATTTGCCCTTGCGAACGGCTTGTTGAAAACCCCCTTCAAAAAACTCCCAGTACATAGGGCGATTCTCAAGATTCTGTGGTTTGCCGAGAAGAGTCGGGGCAATGCTGATACCGTCAATATTCGATGGAGCGGTTGCTTTTCCCAATTCGGCCAAGGTAGGAAGCACGTCGGCGAAGTACCAAGGAACGGTGCTGGTCTGGTTGGCCGATAGGACGCCGGGCCACCGAACGATCATTGGAGTACGGATACCCCCTTCGTACATGTCCCGCTTGCGACCTCGCAGGGACCCCGAGCTGTCGAAACGATTTTCCCAGCGCTCTGCGGCTCCATTGTCAGAGCAAAAGAAGACAATCGTTCGCTCGTCGATTTCCAGTTCATCCAGCGATTGAAATAGTCTGCCGACATCTCGATCAAGGCGGGTGATCATGGCAGCGTGGACTTTTTCATCATCGGTCCAGTTTTCGTTGGAGTAAGGTGCCGTATCCGGAATTTCGTAACGAGAGTGCGGAACGGTGTAGGGGAGGTATAGGAAAAAAGTTTCGTTTTGATGGCGGTCTAGGAAGTCGAGCGCGAATTCAGTAAACAGGTCGTGTGTGTAAGTGCCCTGTTTCCCGTCACGATTTTCTGGAAGATCGAATTTTTCCCTGTTTTTCCAGATGAAGTCTGGGTAGTAGGTGTGGGCCCGTCTCTGGTTGAGGTAACCGAACCATTCGTCGAACCCCTGATCGTTTGGATGACCACTTGTATTGGGTTCTCCAAGACCCCATTTTCCGCTCATTCCTGTGGTGTATCCTGCCGTTTTGAGTACCTCAGCTACGGTCACGTCGTTTTCCTCTAAAGGAACCCGTCCTTCACCTCCAGCAAGTCCAGTTACTCCAAACTTTCCAAAATTGCCTCGAACGGTTGTATGCCCCGTATGTTGTCCCGTCATTAGAACGGAGCGAGAGGGGGCGCAAACGGTTGATCCTGCATAGCAGTCGGTAAAACGAACACCTTCCGCAGCCATCCGGTCGATATTAGGTGTCTGAATTACCGTTTGGCCATAACAGCCCAAGTCCCCGTACCCCATATCATCCGCCATTATGAAAATTATGTTGGGACGGTCCGGGGAGCGATTCTGCGAAAAGGATGCGAAAACCAAAGCCAGTGAGAAGCAGAGGGATAGAGAAGTGCGCAAATTAGGCAGGTAGTTTTTCATGGTTAGTGTTCGCTTCACTTTGAGCAAACGAGGCGATTCGATGCAAAGTGAATCTACCGGCTAATCGTTAATAATCCAGCTAGTAGCTCTGCTTATAACGCGTTGGGATGACGTTGGCTCTACTTGGATTCCGTTGCAAAGTGACCGCAAGGAACTTCTTGAAATGTGGATTTTCCCTCGGCTTTGAGCATGAAGTCTCGGGCTTTTTTCCGAGCTTCGCAGTTGAGCCATTTCTCGTTACTGCACTCTGGTGCCCCACAGACCTCGCAAGCGTACAATTCCGGTGGGCATTCATCCACGACAGATTTTTTAAGCCACGCACGGAATTTGTCCGCTTTAGAAGTGTATCCCGAGGATTTCATTAAAAAACCTGTAAACGGTCTGGAATGGTAATTCAATCCAAATATTTGCGGGTCACAGCCGAGATTCACGTTGAAGAATCTCAACCGAGGCGCGAATTGTAACTTCTATCCGGAAAGCGGTCGATTCCTTGCGATTAAGCCGCCGCGACCTTGGGGAGTATCAAATTTTCTTTGACATGATCGTGAGTGACCATGTTGGAGATGACGGTGCTGATATGCGGGTTCTTGAGGGCCCATAAGTAGGCCTTTTGCGGCACACTCCATTTGCCTTCGACTTTGGAATTGATTGTCTCGACACGCGAAGGATCTGCAGGGTCTCTTCCTGCTCCCGGGTGGACCGGTCGTGCGACTTTCATAGCGATGACCCCGATGCCTTTCTTGGCGGCTTGTTCCAGCGGTTTTTCCAGGTAGCGGTAGTTGACCACATTGCAGGCGATCATGGCGACCGAGTAGGGATTGTCCTTGGTTGCGGCTTCGAGAACGCCTCCGGGATCGTTATGGGAGGAGACCCCCAATTGCCGCACTTTGCCGGCCTTCTTGAGTATTTCGAAGGCTTCGAATGTCTCGGGGAAATTTAGTATTTCCTCTGCCGTACTGGCTCCGTGGGGACACATTAGAATATCGAGATGGTCGGTACCCAGTCGAGTGAGGCTTTGTTCGACCGATTCGATGATGAGTTGGCGATAGTTTCTCTTTCGATCGATGGAGCGCCCGTATTTGAGTTCCATGACGTTGTCTAGAGCAGCGGTCTCCATTTGCCTTTGCTGGCTATTGAAGTAGGTAACGATATAGTCGGGGTCCAACGCTTGGCGTGCCTCGAGGCGCTCGGTAGCTAGGTTCTTGAGCTTTCGTTGTTCGCTCTCTGCTAGACTTTCGAAGATGTCTTTAAACAACGCTGCTCGATTGCTCGTCCAGACGCTCACTTTAGAATTTACAAAGACGCTGTCGCGCGGTCTTGCTTTCAGTACCTCTGCGTATCCGAGTTCGCTCTGTCCCTTTCCATATTGAGGAGCCGTGTCGAGATAGTTGAGCCCGGAATCGATAGCCCTCAAAACGTGATCGTAGTTCGTGGGGGAGATCTCATTGCCTCCCATTACCACTCGAGAGACCATAAAGTTGGTGTTCCCAAGTGGTCCATAGAGCATTTCAGACTGCCGGTTTCGCCACTCTTTCGAGTCAGCGGAGAACAGTCGTTCGGGCCTCGTACCCAGGGCGATCGTGGATCCCCCGGCGATCTTTAGAAAGTCGCGTCTAGATAGCATGAATCTAAGAATGAGGGAGGAGCGAGTTCTTGTCGAGGACGACTTTCTGGCTTGTCTCTCGGTTGTTCGGTTGCAATCGGGGAATCGAATGCTTGCTATGGACAATGATAATGAGATCTTCCCTAAGAGACGGTCCCCTCAAGTCGAATTCTTGTAGAGGTGACGCTTGCGTTGTCGGCATTTGCCCGGTCACAAACCGATGAGCCTTTCAAAAACGGACAGTCTATTCGATTTTCAGGTGAACGGTTTCGCGGGTATCGACTTCCAATCTGATTCGCTGACACTCGAGGACATGCAATGTGCGGCTGAAGGTTTAAGGGAGCATCGCATGTCGAGCATCTTCTTTACGCTAATCACGGACAATGTGGATGCGCTGTGCCGCAAATTCGAGAATATCGAATCCATTTGCTCTCAAGATGAGCGTATCGCGTCTTTAGTCCGTGGGTACCATCTGGAAGGTCCCTGGCTTTCAAGGGAAGCTGGCTACTGTGGTGCCCATCCGATCGAACATGTGTGCGTGGCAAAGCTGGGCGACTACAGGAGATTGCGTGACGCGGCTGGAGGAAGGTTGAAGCTGATAACGTTGGCTCCAGAAGTGGAGGGCGCGTTGGAGATTGTTGAAACGGCTGTAAAAGAAGGAATGCGTATTGCCCTGGGCCATACGAACGCCTCGAACGAATTTATACACCAAGCCATTAGTGCGGGGGCTACCTTGGCAACCCACGTGGGAAACGGTGTACCTGCGGAGTTGGATCGGCATGACAATATCATGCAACGCCTTTTGGCTCGGGATGAATTAATCGCCTGTTTCATTCCAGACGGAATTCACCTGCCT
>JAUHWE010000505.1 GCA_030424825.1 Verrucomicrobiia bacterium | reverse complement strand
GGAGTGAGGTTGGGGTCTGGCTGAAAAACGGTAGGGCAACGACCTCCGGGCGTGCCGCGTTTATTTTGATCTGCTTGTGCGGCACGCTCGGAGGTCGTTGCCCTACCTGTGATCGCGTGGGGAAGTGATGGGTGATCGTCCCTTCAGGGATTCGACTGACTCTGCCATTTCGCAACTTGCCAAGGAGGAAATGCTTCGCCAACTTCGACTTTCGTTCCTGGAATCCATCCGGTTCACTAAAGTTTCTGTTAATCCAAATCGCATCTACCCATGAGTAAGCTAACGCGTCGTCAATTCATCCAAACTTCAACTGCTGCCGGTGTAGGGATACTCGGCGCCCCAGCCATTCTCAGTGCAGAGAGTAAAGGAGACAAGCTGCGCGTCGCCTTTATCGGCGTAGGGGGCATCAACAATCGCCACATTACTGATACGATCAGCCATGGCGATATTTGCGGGGCGTACTGCGACGTCGACTCCAGCCGCTACACCAATATCCCGAAGGGCATCGAAGAGATGGAAAAGAGCGGCAACACTTGGTTGGCGAAGCAATGGAAAGCGGCCCGAGGATACCAGGACTACCGCGAGATGTTCGACAAGGAAGCTAAGAATTTCGATGCGGTGATGATCGGCACGCCGGACCACAGCCACTATCCGGCAACGGTCATGGCGCTCGAGCACGGCAAGCACGTTTTTACGCAGAAGCCACTGACCCATACGGTCTGGGAGGCGCGCCAGCTGGCTAAAGCCTGTGATCGCTACAAATTGGCAACACAGATGGGCAACCAGGGTCACGCCAACGAGGGCAATCGCCAGATCGCGGCTTATGTTCAAGGGGGGCACCTGGGCGATATTAAGGAAATTCATTGCTTCACCAACCGTCCCGTCTGGCCACAAGGTTTCAAGCTTCCGAAGGGCGGGGACCCGGTTCCAGAAACGCTTGACTGGCAAAACTGGCTCGGCCCAGCGGACAATCGTCCCTACCTCGGCGATCGTGGACTCGACGCCGGGCGCGCGAGGAAGCGTGGAGGGGCCTACCTGCCGTTCAACTGGCGCGGCTGGCTCGACTTTGGCGGGGGCGCCTTGGCCGACATGGCTTGCCATACCATGGACTCGATTTTCATGTCCCTCGATCCGGGTTACCCGACCCATGTCGAGGCGCTCAATGTCGACACTTTGACCGATTCCGCCTTTCCGAAAGGCTCTACTTTGAGATGGACCTTCGGGCCCACCGCCAACCGTCCCGGTTTCGACGTCTACTGGTACGACGGTACCGACAACGCGTACACGGACAAGAACGGCAAACCGCGTCGTCACGAGCGGCTCGAGGAAATTGCCCAGGGAGCGGAACTTGCGAACTCCGGCAACATTTACGTTGGAACCAAGCACACGCTGCTCGTTACGGGCGACTACGGTGACAGCTGCCGCATCATCCCGGACGCTGCACACAGAGAGGTCGCCATGGAGCTTAAGGAGAAGACCGGCGACCACCGTCCCGCTCGTGTGTATGAAAAATCTATTGGGCACCACACGGAGTTTCGCGAGGCGGCAATCGGGAATAAGGCTTATGACTACCCCGGTTCGAATTTCAAATACGCTGGCCCGTTCACCGAGACCATTCAGCTCGGCAACGTCTGCCTGCGTTTCCCCGGAAAGAAGCTGGCTTGGGACGGACCGAACTTGCGCTTCAAGAACAGCAAGAAAGCGAATCAGCTTATTACCAAAGAATACCGTAAAGGCTGGGACTTCAAACTGAGCAAGGTGTAGTGGCTGAGGTCGAAAGCCTTAGGCGGGAGACTTAGTTTTTTGACGATAGAATTCGGGTAGATCTGGCGGGGTTGTGGACCACAAACCCCACGGATCCGCACGGATGGATATTAGCCTCATTGCAGTTCTGCCCAGCTGGGGTAGGGCCCTGCGATTGCGCTTTCGTTTTTTTTGTTAAAATACAGAATCACCGAACTCCCTTTCATGATGACCCAACCAACCATTCGCCTTATACCGTTTACGCTCCTTAGGAAAACCCTGCTAGTGTCGATCCTGCTCGTCGTCGCGACCTATGGAGCGGGTAAGCCCTCGTGGCAGACATTCGGATTGTTCATCGACCCCGTTCTCACGATGGAGGAGGCCAACCGTATCCAGGCAGCCGTCATTGCCTTTGATGCGAATCAGATTAAAGCCGCTTATGGGCTTACTCCAGAGAACGGCTTTCTTTTGATAGAGCACGATCATCACAATATTCGATTTCAGAATATCGCCGCAGCCATTCACAAACTGGGTGACTACAAGATTACCGTGCCCATGTTGATTCCCGATTATCAAAGAGTGCAGGGGACCCCTATTGGGGAGCGGCTTCACTCAATCCTGAACAATCCCGACTTGCCCTATCGAATCGAACAGATCGACTCGGACCGAGGCCTCTTCCATATCGTTTTGCCGGCCGGGCCGCCCCAACCGAAAGGCTTTAATTTTGGCGATATGGCGCATCCTTTGTCCGACCCCGTCAACTACGGTGGAATCGGGTTGCCCATGAGCTTTCCCGGATTAGAGGGCATCGGTGGCATGAGCAAAGACCCTAAGTTGAAGTCGATCCAATTCCGGAAAGCGGGAAAGAAGGAAAAGCCTTACGATCCGGCAATCCTAGAAACTCATCGCGCTCTTTTCCCCGACGCATAAGATCTTTTAGCAGCACCTCCGAAAGCGATCTCCAAGTGTCCAAAAAATAGGTACAATCGTGGATGATCGGAAATCGCTCGCTGTCTTGGGGTGCTGCTAGGATAAATCGGAGATTTAGGATTTCGATTCGATTTCGATGTTCACTTTCGTGCCGTGACGAAGGACGTCGAGAACCGGTGACTTTGAAATGAGCTCCCTAAGGCGTTGCTCGTTGGCGGTGCTTCGAGCCTTTACCTTTACCGTGATTTCATTGAACCCTTCTCGAACGTCGGGGTCGATTCCCATGAATCCCTGCACGTCAATCGCCCCTTCCAGTTCGGAGGTGAATTCTTCGATCGTTTCACCACTCGCCGCCGCATGATAGACTGTAGTAGTCGCTATACAACTACTTAGAGCTGCGAGTAAGTTCTCTACGGGATTGGGCGCTTCGTCCTTTCCCAAAATAAGGGCTGGCTGATCCGCTCGGACCAGATGGGCTCGATCGTGGCTTTGCTCTTCTCCCAAGGCATGGAAGGTATCGATCGTCGCCTCATTCTGGCTTCCATCGATCCAGCGGTTGCGGGCCCTGAACTTGAATTGAGCCTTATCTGCATTCTCTCCCAAATAGGCTATAGTCTCAAGGAGAGCGGTGGCATCTACGCCATTGCGAAAAGTGGATTCCGTGGCGTCTATAACTGTGTTTTCTGTTTTCATTGTTTTTGTGTTTTTGAGGTTGTAATATAACTAACTAGTTAGTAAAGAAATGGGGGCAAAAAAAGGATTATTTCTTAAGCAACATTTCGACGGACTCGATCGCCCGATCGATGGGCCAATCCTCCCGGCATTCTTGGCAGGTGCTGATCGCCCCTGCGATCAAGAGGTAATATGCGTCTGCGACCGCCTTGACATCGAGGTGTGCATGCTCTGTAGACGAATCTTTCAGTTCCTGAACGACCGATACAATCAGCTCCCGATTGGCGTCGATATATCGTTTTGAAATGGCCACGATCGGACTGTTCGGATCCGGGATTTCAGCTAGCATATTCATAAAACCGCAACCGCGGTATTCCCAAGACTTGATGCGTTTTTTCACATGGCGAATGATGGCTGAATAACGCTCTCGTGGTGTTTTGAGGTTTCGCATGGAGGAATCCATCATTTTGAATTCGCGTCGAGTCCTCTCTTCCAGGTACCCCAGGCATAAATCCTCTTTCCTCGGAAAGTAGCTGTAGACGGTCGGCTTCGAAACCCCCGCTGCCGCGATCACCTGATCCACTGATGTAGAGTGGTAGCCCTGTTTGTAAAACAGGTCGCAAGCAGCGCTGACGATGCGCTCTTGAGCATCCGATTTCGGTCGAGGACTCATCTTGACAAGTGTTAACGGATTAACTAACTAGTAAGTCAAGTAATAATTCGAATCGACTCGGTTTTTTTCCCATTGGCTCTCGTGCCTTAAAGTTCGTTGGAGAATGTTAATGCTTCGGTGACTACCAGATCTTTACATTCTAGAGGTGAAAAAGGAAGTCGTAGCAGTGGGTAGCAGGGACTTTGTGGCTAAGTTCAAATCTACTTCCACGTGATTATTGAATTGTCAG
>JAUHWE010000504.1 GCA_030424825.1 Verrucomicrobiia bacterium | reverse complement strand
CGGCAAGTGCGAAATGAGCTGGGCCCTATCCCTCCGCAAAAACGGCTCCTTAGCAGATCTTTCGTCCACTGACGCAAAAGTGCGTTGGAGGAGCCGTCAAAGTGGAGAGCATGCGCTGCATTTGATAATAAAACTCCCGGGGGAACGCTGGTTCATCAGCGAACAAAGCGACGGCGGGCAGGACTGGCACGATCACGAATTCAAAATCAAAGAAATTACTTGGCGACATTTTAGCGTTATCAAAGCGATTGCCGAGGAAAAGGTGGAGACTCCCCCATTGGACCAGGTGGAACAAATCGGTTTCACCGACCAAATGGCGGGGAATGGCAGTGCTTCCAGCTCTCGATTGGACTGGATCGAGGTCTATGGAAAATCATTGAAGGCGCCCAAGGTGCCACCCCCTGCAGTTAAAATGACCCGTGTATCTACGGCACCCATTGAAGGAGTAGAGACGTATTCGAATCTCGTTTACGCAAAATACGGTACGCGAGAATTGACGCTCGACCTATATCGACCCAAGACAGGTGCGGGGCCTTTCCCTGCAGTCGTGTTCATTCATGGAGGTGGCTGGTACAAAGGAGACCCCAGCAGCTACACCGCCATGTCGCAGCAACTGGCTGCTCGAGGGTACGTTACCTTGAACCTTTTCTATCGTCTTTCGGGCGAAGCCCCTTTTCCCGCAGCCCTATACGATTGCAAGTCGGCGGTCCGGTGGGCCCGCGCAAATGCTCAAACCTTTCGCATCGATCCAGACCGCATTGGATCTGTAGGGGGATCCGCGGGAGGGCACCTATCCGGGTTGCTGGGAACGAGCGGTCATTCTCCTGGTCTTAACCACGGCGGGAACCACCTCGATCAATCGAGCGAGATACAGGCGTGCGTCGTCATGGCAGGAAGCATGGACCTGACCACCGAGGACTCTAAAAGATCCGCTACCCACGATCCGCGCCGCAGAACCGCCACGTTCATGGGCGGGACCTGGGAAGAAGCTAAGCAAACGTTTATCGACGCTTCTCCCGTAACGCACGTTTCAAAACACACTCCCCCCATGCTCTTCATGGATGGCGAGTTTGATCGGCCAGGTGAACGATACCCAGAAATGATCAAAAAACTGGATACCCACGGAATCCATCACGAATCCCATGTCATCGAGAATGGCCCTCATCCCTTCTGGTCCTCGCATCCGTTTTTCAATCCCGCCTTGGACATCCTGACGGAATTTTTCGACCGAACCTTGAAGAGGAAGAAATAGCATACCAGAGATAGGGCGAGGTCGTAAAAGACCCCGACCAGTCGGTGGCTGACTCGCCTCTAGCTCAAGATTGCCGGGTCAGCGACCCAGCCTACAACACTTAGGTTTATGGCGATTCTGAGTACTATTGAAGTTCGACTGACGAAGCGGAGATGGCACAGCAAACCCACGCCGGCTCGCGCCACCGCGCCATCTTTATCCGCGACCACGGCAGAGAGGGATCCTCTTGGCCTACCCAACACACCCAGCCCAACGAGGGATCCCTTATATTCCATTTGCCTTTTAAATCGAATTCCCGACTGATTGTTAGCAGATGAATTTTTCCCATTTGCTTTTCTCCCTCTTACTAGCGCTAGCGCTCACGGGCTGTAGCGATTCCGAAACAGACTCCAGCGCTGTCAGTGTGACCGCTCCGCAATCTCCAAAGAAGACGTCAGCTCCCCCAGAAGCCCTTCCACCAATCCCCATAGAGTTTATTATGGATTCGGCGCTGAACGGAAATGTGGAAGCCATCAGTCTGGCGCTCGAGGCGGGAATCGATCCTAATATAACCGATGAAAACGGTCGAACGCCCCTCATGCTCGCCGCGTTCAATGGTCACACCGAGATCTCAGAAAGACTGCTAGAAGCCGGCGCACGTTTGGATATGCGGGACAGTACCAGTCGCACCGCTTTCATGTTTGCCTGCACAGGACCGAACTTGGAGCTAATCAACCTCCTCCATCGACGGGGAGCCCAAGTGAATGATATCGATTCCCACGAAAGCTGGACCCCTTTGATGTTCGCCGCTGCCGAAGGGCATCGCGACGTCGTACAGTATCTTTTGGACAACAATGCCGATCCCAACGCCGCGGATGTTGATGGGGAAACCGCTGCCATGTTCGCCCAATCCCGAGGCTTTCCCGAAGTCGCCGCGATGATTGAAGCGCGGATGAAATAGAGATTCTTAAGTAGCTCACTCGCTTCAGCGTGAGCACTCTACGAACTAAATGAACAATGCTCATGCTGAAGCGAGTGAGCTACTCTGATTCTTCGTGATCGGAATCAAACCGATTGTCTCGAATGAGACACCTATTTCTTCTGATAGGAAGAACTTGCGAAGCGATGTTAACAATAACTGGAATAGGAGACGAATTTTGTCATCGCCCACTGAGTTCGCTAGTTGCTTCTGTGAAGCAAACAGGTTTCAGCATGCGCTGAAAAAAGGTTTATACGCACGGTTCAAGCATCCGTCCTTGTAGTCATTTGATTGATCCCTACGATTGGGACCATGCCTTTTTCTCGAATTCTTGGTATCACCGCCGCACTTCTATTCGCCATGTCCCACGCTTACGCCCCTCCGGAAGGATTTAATTACGACGAGGCGAAGGTTCCCCACTACACCCTCCCAGATCCCCTAGTCGCCAATGATGGGACGGTGATCACGTCATCGCGGCAGTGGCAGCAATCCAGACGCACTGAAATCCTAGAGCTGTTTGAAACGTACGTCTACGGGCGTCGGGCCCAACTTCCCACAGATTTGAGTTTCACCACCACGTCCATCGATACCCACGCTCTAAACGGTAAAGCGACTCGCAAACAGGTTACCTTGCGATTCGAGAAAGAAGCTCATCGCTACGCGCTTCACGTTCTCATCTATCTTCCGAATTCCGCAAAAGCGGATGTGCCTGTTTTCCTTGGATACAATTTCAATGGGAACCACACGATCCATTCAGACCCTGGGATTCATCTATCTACCGTCTGGATGCGGAAAAACGACAATGGCAACGTCAACCACCAAGCAACCAATGACGCTCGCGGAAAGAGCTCCAGCCGTTGGCCCGTGGAGACCATTCTTGATCGCGGCTATGGTCTCGCAACGGCCTATTACGGCGACATTGAGCCCGACCATAAAAACGGCTGGAAAGAGGGAATTCGCGACTTTTATCAAACGGACGAAAACGGCAACCCCTTGGCTCTCGAAGACTGGAGCGCCATATCCGCCTGGGCATGGGGCTTGAGCCGCATCATGGACTATCTTGAGACAGACCCTGAAATCGACTCGAAACGAGTCGCGCTTTTGGGGCACTCGCGACTCGGAAAAACCTCCTTGTGGGCAGGAGCTAAAGACGAGCGTTTTGCCATAACGATTTCCAATGACTCTGGCTGCGGTGGAGCCGCTTTGAGTCGCAGGGCCTTTGGAGAGACTGTTGAACGGATCAATACGAGTTTTCCGCACTGGTTCAATCGGACCTTCAAGCAATACAACGGCAACGAGAACGCCCTCCCTGTCGATCAGCACATGCTCATCGCTCTCATGGCCCCTCGTCCTGTCTACGTGGCTAGTGCAGAGGAAGACATTTGGGCAGATCCTAACGGCGAGTTTTTGTCAGCTAAAGGAGCCGGTCCTGTCTACAAGCTATTCGGACTCAAGGGCGTGGGGGTAAAATCACAGCCTCCCGTCAATACACCCGTCGGTAATCACATCGGATATCATATTCGCACCGGCGGACACGATGTCACGGACTACGACTGGGAACAGTATTTAGGTTTTGCCGACAAGCATTTGAAATAAAAACACCCGTAGCAGCGGTTTTACACCGCGATAACATTGGACGGATAGGTTTCCCGTAGGATCTGCGCTTGTCCGCAAGACCTTGTGACTGTCGAAATCGCGCAGTGCCGCGATTTTCATTCAGGTCATCTCCTATTGCAACGCGGGATAGCGCAAGCCCTACGATCACATGCTCCCGCAGGGCTAACGCTGACACTGGGAGAGCATTTGCACCTTATGCGGTCGCCGTAAGCGACGCCCCTACAGAAATTCGGCTTATGCGAGTTTGTACAAAAATCGTCCCCAACATGGAAGTAGCTCACTCGCTTTAGCGTGAGCTTTTTATTCAGGCTTAGTTCGCTCACGCTAAAGCGAGTGAGCTACTTCCGTTTCGGCACAAAAAAACGCCCCGATTGCTCGAGGCGTTGTCGTTTCAAATTATTAAAGACTTCAATTCGCTGCAATGC
>JAUHWE010000503.1 GCA_030424825.1 Verrucomicrobiia bacterium | reverse complement strand
AGAATTTTCAAGGCTTGGCTGCGAACAATTTCTGGATTCGTATCCAAAATCACGGGATCAAGATTTCCTTGAATGGCTATATTGCTTCGTAGCTTTTCTGAAGCGGCTTCCATCGCAATGGTCCAGTCGATAGATATGGCTTTCGGATTGGCCGAACATTGTTCGGAGAGGTGGACGGAAGTGCCTTTTGCATAGAGGATAATTGGGATATCGCTCCCTACAGCATCAACGATCTTCCGTATCCATTTCAGTGATGCCTCTTCGTAGTCTGCCCCTGCGATGATGCCTCCCCATGAGTCAAATATCTGGATGGCGTCAGCTCCTGCGGCTTTCTGCATCCGGAAATAATCGATCAGGCTGTTGGTGAGCGTGTGCATCAAAAGATCGAAAGTCGCTCTGTCGGAGTAGAAGAGGCTTTTGATTCTCTCGAAGTTTTTTGAGCTTCCTCCTTCCACCATATAGGTGGCAAGAGTCCAGGGTGAGCCACCGAAGCCAAGCAAGGCTTTGCTTCCTGCCAATTCTGCGTGAATTAGTTTTAGCGCATCCGAAACGTAGCTGAGCTTTTCCTCGATGCGAGTCGGGTCGAGTTGTTCAATCTGCTGTTTGCTATCGAGGCGGAAATTCATCGCGATCCCCCCCTCATCTCGAAAGTGATAGCCTTGTCCCAGTGCTTCAGGAATGACGAGAATGTCGGAGAAGAGTATTGCGGCATCGAGGGGAAACCGTTTGAGAGGCTGGAGGGTGACCTCTAGAGCCAGTTCAGGCGTTTGGGCTAGTTCCAGAAACGAGTACTTTTCTTTGAGAGCCCGATACTCGGGCAAATAGCGACCGGCTTGCCGCATCACCCAGATGGGTGGTCGGTCAAGAGGCTGGCAGGAAAGGGCATCTAAAAAGCGTTCTCGGGAATTCATTGTTCTTTTGAAATTCTAATCTGGCAGTTGAAAATGGAGCTAGGGCGATTCGTTTATCCAGTCGAGCGGTTTCAGAAAGGTTTCATAGAGATCCGCTTCAGCTGAACCAGGCTCGGGGCTGTAGTTGTATTTCCATGATACGTTACTCGGAAGGGACATCAGGATGGATTCAGTCCTTCCACCACTTTGGAGCCCGAACAAGGTGCCTCTGTCATAAACGAGATTGAATTCCACGTATCGTCCGCGACGATAGGCTTGAAAGGACCGCTCTCGTTCACCGTAGTCCAGTCCCTTGCGACGAGCGACGATAGGCAGGTAGGCTTTACTGAATTGATCGCCAACACTCTGGGTCAAAGCGAATGCATTCTCAAAGCCTCCTTGGTTGTAATCGTCAAAGAACAGTCCCCCGATGCCCCGTGGTTCGTTTCGGTGCTTGATGAAGAAGTATTTGTCGCAGGTGGATTTAAAGTCTTCGTAGACCTCCGCTCCGAATGGGTCGCAGGCCGATTTTGCCGCAATATGCCAATCGATCGCGTCTTGCTTGAAGCCGTAATAGGGGGTTAGGTCGAATCCTCCACCAAACCACCAGACCTCCGCTTCGTCGCTAGATCTTGCAGGTGCGTAGAAATAGCGAACATTGGCGTGCGAAGTGGGAACGTAAGGGTTTTTGGGATGAACGACAATCGAAACGCCGGTAGCGTGAAAGGCACGTCCGGCGAGCTCGGGTCGACTGGCTGTGGCCGAAGCGGGCAGTTCATTTCCCATGACGTAGGAAAAATTGACCCCGGCCTTTTCGAATGTTTCTCCCCCCTCCAAAACACAAGTAATTCCGCCTCCGCCGGCTTCTCTTTCCCAGGTATCTCTGATGAAATGTCTGGAGGAGTCTTCGAGGGATTCCATTCCTTCGCACACGCTATTCTGTAGAGTCAGCATGTAGGATTTAACGTTTTGCAGGGCTTCTAAACTCACTGGAGGCATTCCTACGACTAATTTGACGGAATTCTAGTTATTTTGTGGATTATCCTCGATAATCGTTTGGGTTCTCTCTTTTCAGAGTCCGTTGAGAGAGGGCCAAATCACGACTTCCGCTTGCGTTTTAAACCTCTCTGGCACATTTTTCGCATTAATTCGGAACATGTATTCGATTTGAGACGTATACAATTACCATGAGCCCATTCCAGATTTTCATCCGATTCGTTTTCATCGCAGGTTTGCTTTTCAGCCCTGTCGCGTTTGCTCAAAACGAACTCGCGCCACTTGTGGTCGAGGCAAGTGAAGCGGTTGACTCGCTCAATGGTGAGGATTCCTATTCCAGTGATTCGGAGGAGGTTTCGAAAGGAAGGCCAGACGACAATGGCGAGGACGAGGAATCTGATCCGGAAGAGGAAGTGCGTAAGGCGGAAATAAAGGCGTTGAACGCTGAGCGAGAACTGATTCAGGCCCGGATGTCGCTGAGGTCGGAGAAATTCAAAGAAGAGCTCGCAGAACTCAAAGAGGAGAAGGAACGGCTTGCCATGGAGAATTCCTTAACGCGGGAGCGGTTAAGCCAGGAGCTGGCTGAGCTAAAAGCGGAGAACGAGCGGCTAAGCGTGAAGATGGATGCGTTGAACAAGGAGATCTCGCTAGCAGGACTTGAGTCCAAAAAAGAGCTCTCGCAAGAGCTGGCAGAATTGAAAATGGAAGAGGAGCGTCTCATTCTCTCCAATTCGATCGCCACGAAAAAGGCCGAAAACGAGTTAACGGAGCTTCGATTGGCGGATAGTCGCTTGAAACTGAAGCGCTCGTCCTTGGATGTCGAAGTCGCTGAATTGCAGGCGAAATTATCAGTCAAAGAGAAAGGGGATCTGGTAGACAACATCGTGTATACGAACCAGAAACTCATGTATCTGAAGGAACCCTTTGTTGATGGGGTACTACATGTGAGTGATCGGAGAATCGCTCTCAACGGTCCCATCTGGAGTGGCCTGGCGGACTATGTCAGTGAACGGATCAATTTCTTCAACAATGAGAGCGTGGAATATCCCATCTTTCTAGTGATTGACTCTTCGCCTGGTGGTTCCGTGATGTCGGGGTACAAGATCCTAAAGTCGATGCATGGAAGCAACGCGCCAGTATTTGTGGTGGTCAAATCCTATGCGGCCAGTATGGCAGCGAGCATTGCGACCTTGGCAGAACGCTCCTACTGTTATCCGAACGCCGTGATTCTCCATCATCAGATCAGCTGGGGGGTGAGTGGAAACTTGACTCAGCAACGCGAGTTCCTCGAAGAGGCTGAAGAGTGGTGGCGACGGGTGGCTCGCCCAGTAGCCGAGAAAATGAATCTTACACTCGATGAGTTTATCACCCTCATGTACGAGAAGAATTCGGATGGTGATTGGCGCGAGTTTGGTGATCGGGCACAAGAGCTGAAGTGGATTGACCACGTGGTGGACCGCATTTGGGAGATGTCAGTTGACAAGAACCCGGACCGATTCGGCAGAAGCATGATTTTTGCGGAAGGGACTCTCGAAGAGAGTTTGGATGATGATGGGAAACCTTTCATGGCCCTTCCCAGGCTCGAGCCATTTGATTTCTATTATCTGTATAATCCGGATCGGTATTATCGGCTGCGTTAGTCGAAGCGGTCGAGAGTTGCGATCTAGGTCTTTCCGTAAGTGCGGCTCGGTAGACTTACCTGAATTTTGTTAATTAACAGTTACATTTCATCTGACTTGCGGTCTCAGGTTGATATTAGAAATTTTGCACGTAACTGAAAATGGTCTTCGGACTCCATTATTCTGATGAGTTTGAAGACATTTCCTCAAAATTTGCATTATGCCCCTAATCAAATTTCAGAACCCGTCGGCACGGACGATTATTTTCCCATGATCCCGTTGCTGATAATTTTTGCTGCTGCCGCTTTAGCTGGCATCGTGGTGCTGGTGGTTAGTTCTGAAAATGCTCCGGAAGGTTACCAGTCCGAAAATGGTTTCCGCTACGGTTCGAGGGAAATGATTGAATCAAGTAACACACACGGGCATGCCGTTTCGGGATCTAGAGTCGGTTCGAGTATGGATCGAGTGGCTGCTCGATCGAGATAAGGGGTTTCGCGCTTGTCTAGGCGGGCGTTGATACGCAGCTATCCCTAGCCAATTCTCTGGCCAGAGGGCTTCAAGCTCCCACTCCTTACTCTGCGAGGGGAACGTCCGCCGTGTTGAGCGGTTCGTATTGATAGCCGATTCCGTGAATAGTCTTTAGGTTATCCAGCGGTACATTCTTTCGTTTGAAAAGATCTCTGATCTTTACGATGTATTGATCGAGCGAGCGGCTTCGAATATCCGCATGGATTCCCCATACCGAGTGA
>JAUHWE010000502.1 GCA_030424825.1 Verrucomicrobiia bacterium | reverse complement strand
CCTAGAAAAGTAAGAGGACAGCACTACGACCTCGTGTTGAATGGTGTTGAACTGGGCGGAGGGAGCATTCGTATTCACCAGGCGGAGTTGCAGAAAAAGGTCTTCGAAGACGTGTTGCAGATCCCCGCGGACGTGGTCGAAAGCCGCTTTGGCTACATGTTGGAGGCCTTCAAGTACGGGGCTCCTCCGCATGGGGGGATTGCCTTTGGGTTGGACCGCTTGGTCATGATCCTCTGTGGGATGGCGAGCATTCGGGAGGTGATTGCCTTTCCGAAAACGCAGAAGGGCCAATGCCTGATGACGGAAAGCCCGAGTCCGGTGACGGATAAACAGCTTAAAGAACTGCACATCGAAACAACCCTTCTGGACGAAGAATAGGGCAGCCGCACACCTGGCAGCGTGCCACACGGTTGTGTGGACATTAAAACGAACCGCTCTAATTTGAGCGGTTTTTTTGTTTGGTGGACTGGCAAAGGTTACAATTGAGCGCGGGTAGGCAACTTGCTCCTTTAACGGTATAACTTTTAGCCAGGTGGGTGCCTATTGTTCGAAAATATGGGTTGGCTGGAGGAGCTGGCATGCGAGTTGCTAATTCGAGGTGATTAACCGCTGCGAAAGGAGCAGCAATATTCCTGATTAACTAAACATTACGAACGTCATGAAAAAACTCCTCACTAAACTACCCGGACCACTGCTCTTCGCTTTGATAGCAGCAGTGATGATCGGATTAACGCCAGCAATGGCGCAAGAAGAGGCGGGTCCTGTCGATGAGTACCTGGAGCTGGTTGAAGCGTCGGGAGCAGAATACGCTCCTGCATTCGACTTTTTTACCGTATCCATGCTTTGGACGGTGATTGCTGCGGCGCTCGTCTTCTTAATGCACCTCGGTTTCGCTACGCTGGAAGCCGGGTTGACCCAAGCCAAGAACACTATTAATATCCTGTTCAAAAACGTATGGATCATTTCGATTGGATTGATCACGTACGCGGTTGTCGGATTTAACACTCACTACCCAGGAGATTTCAATGGGTGGATCAGTATCGGATCTATGATTGGAGATCTCAATGCTGACGGTGGGGACACTTGGGGTTATGGAGGCCTGAGTCTGGCGATGACCGGATATGGCGATTTCATTTTCCAAGCCATGTTTGCGGCGACGGCGGCGACAATCGTATCTGGTGCGGTTGCGGAACGGGTGAAGCTGTCCTCTTTCATGATCTACTCTACGATTCTGGTAGCCTTTGGCTATACGATCGCAGGTTCTTGGCACTGGGGTGGTGGATGGCTATCCCAACTAGGTGGCGGAGACGCAGGATTCTACGATTTTGCGGGTTCCACGGTTGTCCATGGTTTTGGGGGGGCGGCGGCTCTCGCAGCGGTATTGATTCTCGGACCTCGCAAGGGCAAGTATACTAAGGACGGCGGTATCAAGCCGATCCTAGGTCATAGCATGCCATTGGCAGCTGTCGGTGTATTCCTGCTCTTCTTTGGATGGTTCGGATTTAATGGCGGATCCGTTTTGTCTGCCAATCCGGGTCCTTTGGGGCTTGTATTCACAACGACGGCGTTGGCTGCGGCTGCTGGAGGAATTGCCTCGATCATTGTCTCCTGGGTTGTGCTGAAGAAGCCTGACCTCTCGATGGCTCTGAATGGTCTTCTGGCAGGGCTGGTAAGTATCACCGCTGGAGCGGATTCAGTTTCGGTCCTCTCGTCCATCATCATGGGCGCGGTTGGAGGAGCTATCGTCGTGTTCTCAATTATCTTCTTCGACAAGATTAAGATAGACGATCCTGTGGGCGCCATCTCCGTACATGGAGTCTGTGGCATCTGGGGTACCGTTGCGGTAGCCATCTTCGGAGGGGCTAACTTGATGTCCCAAATTATCGGAGTAGTAGGGGTTTACATATTCGCTTTCGTCTTTTCTTTTGCCTTGTTCGGGATCATCAAAGCCATCATGGGTGTCCGAGTTTCCGAAGAAGAGGAATTTGAAGGTCTCGATATATCTGAGCACGGACAAGAGGCGTATAACACCAATGCCTAGAAGATAATACGCTTGTCTAAGGTAAGTAACACAATAACTTGCATTTACGTAAGCGATAAATTTACATCACTAATCAACCTCAAAGGAAATTTTAATGAAACTTGTTGTAGCAATCATTAAGCCGTTCAAATTGGAGGAGGTCAAAGAGGCCCTCTCAGAAGTCGGAATCGAAGGAATGACGGTGACCGAAGTTAAGGGCTTCGGACGCCAAAAGGGACATACGGAAATATATCGTGGTAGTGAATACACGGTAGATTTTCTTCCCAAAGTTAAGATAGAAATCGCAGTCCAGGACGAAGCGGTTTCTCAAGCAGCGGAAGCTATCGTCAAATCTGCCAAAACGGGCAAGATTGGAGATGGCAAGGTGTTTGTCTTACCGCTTGAAGAAGCGATCCGGATTCGTACAGACGAACGAGGAGAAACCGCTCTGTAGTCACAGGCGTTTCCATTATTAATAGTTTTTCAAGCCGGTCCTCGTTTGAGGGCCGGCTTTTTTTGTTTGGAGTCAAATTAATCTAGCCAAGTAGACGAACTAGTCGGCTCGACTTGTGGGAGAGGAGTCAATCGATTGCCGATTGGCGATTCCGAACAGGAGTACAACTACAAATGCGATTGCGAAGTAGATGGGGAAATAGCTTAAGGCGGATTTGAATAGTTCCGCTCCCACCTTCTCGGAAGGAATCGACTGAATTGTTTCGCTACTACGTAAACGGTAAACAAGAAATGAATACGCAAGTCCAATTCCTCCGTAGGCGAGGTTGAAACAAAGCCCTTTAAAGCTTAGAGCCGTTGCTCTGGAATCCGATGGCGTTTCGGCGTTCAAGTAGGTGCTGACGAGGAAACCGGCGAGTCCAATCGAACCATATATAAGAACCATAGGCGCTATCCCCCAGAAAGGGATAAAGTATGTCATACCCAGAAGTCCTAAGAAGGTCGCACTGCTGATCACGAAAAAGTTAAAAGTTTTGCTTCGGTTTTCGGATAGCCATCGGCCGAGTCTGGGAGTGAAGAGTCCCATTAGTCCGAATCCTGCGCTTATGATTCCGAAACTCGCTTCTGGAAGGTCGATCTGCCGGTAGTACTCACTGTTGAGGGTAAGTATCATGCGAGTGATATGGTCGATGAGAAATCCTCCAAGAATGATCAGCATTGCGATTGGAGTGTTGAGGATCCATTTCCCTGTTTCCAAAGTTTTGGCGAACGCCTGCTTGATAGAATCGAGCGAGTTCTCCCGGCGGGCTACTCGACGGGCGATCTTTTCGGAATCTGGCTCTGTTAGGCCCAAAGCAGTCAATAGAGCGCCTATTCCGAGGAAGAGAGTTAGCACGAGCGGAATTCGCATGGCGGATTCTTTCGATATCTCGAAGTCCAACGAGAACGCAGTGAATATCTGATTGAGGCGGTCTGCATCGTAGAGCATCGCGCCAAGCGACATTGCCACAATGAAAGCGATCGACTGAAGTCGCATTTGAGTCTCCAGGACTCGCCCCCAGTTTTTCTGAAGCCCGAGGTCCTTGAGTGTATCGTAGGCAAGCGCTTCGTCGGCACCACTGGCAGAGGCTTCGGCCGCCCCGCTCAAGATGCGATTAATAAGAAACAGGTAGAAAACGATTGGCATTTGCCCGATCGGAGCGAAGCAAAGCAAAGCCATCTCCACTATCATTATGACTGCGGAGGCGATAATGAGATTGCGGCGCCCAATCGTGTCGGCGAGAGCTCCCGAAGGGACCTCCAAAAGCACGATGGTCGCTGCCCATACCGCGTTGAGAATGGCGAACTGTTCCAGCGTCAGCCCGAAATCCAGAAAGAGAATGGTAAAGATGGGGTAGTAGAAGCGAGCATTGAAAAGGATCCGGAAGGCGATGAAACGTCGGATGTTGGGTTGTTTCAGAGCCGTCTTTTCGGATGGATCACTCACTAATGCGGAGATAAGCCAACGCAGGCATTCGTGGCAAAAAGAAAACTAAGGCTGGGGCAGTTGGATCGCATTAGCCGAGTCCCGGGAGATTCGACGGATTTAGCGGCTACATGCCTCTGAGAGTGTAACCTGCCAAATATTTTCTTAAGTATCTAAATGTTAGAGACTTAAAAGATGAATGCCATGATTTCTCGGGCAACCATCCAGGCAGTGTTGATTACGTAGATCCAAATGAAAATGGAGAAGACCATCATGGAAACGATTGAAGCAGCGTTGAATCTCATGGGCCCTAAAGTACCC
>JAUHWE010000501.1 GCA_030424825.1 Verrucomicrobiia bacterium | reverse complement strand
GAAAGGATGTCAACTTGCAGTTCATCGAGCCTCTGATAAGCGTGCTCCCTTAGCTTCGACTGGTCCAAATCGAGCCGATTCGACCGCATGTTCAGCGGTAGCACCTCTAATCCCACTCCTTTAATTCCATGGAGCAAATTCTCGCTGAATTCCGCAGCTTCGCCGGAAAACAAGCAAGAGAGCGCGAGCGCGATTGTGCTGATACCTTTCATCCCAATCAATTTATACGGCTAAAATACTCAAAAATTAAGCGTAGCACTACCTATCCAAGGCTCACTCAGTTGGAATCGGCAACGGCGGGGCTTGATCTTCCTCACGGGCACCCCCAGCGTTTCCCCAATGGAAATCGACGCGGAGTTAAAACTGGCTAGTATAAGCGTCGGTGAATTCGCCCGGTTTTCTCCTTTCACTCAACGCAGTGACTCACTCGGATTCGGCAATTGGCGAGCCGTGGCCGGGCAACAATGGCATCAGGAAGTCCAGAGCAGAGCAGAATCTGAAGGCTTCACCAACGAGAAAGCCATCAAGGGAGATCTGGAATGGCGGGGCTGGACGCTCCAGCTAAACGGACGGATCGATCAAATCAGGCCCGAGAACGATGGGTTCCTGTTACGTGAAATCAAAACGGTTACTTCTCCGCTTCCCCTGAGTCCCGAGCAGATTCGTCTAAATTTCAAAAGCTACTGCATCCAGCTGCTCACCTATCGCGAGCTCCTCAACAGAACTGAGCCGAAGCCTACCGGACCAATCGACCTCGACCTTTTTCTGATAGAGCTCGCTACCGGAATTACCCAAAGCGTTTTGCTAGACGACCGGTTTGATGCGCTCGTTGTCGACCAGCTTGACCTCTTAGCCGACTATCTCGACCGAAAACGCGACCGTTTGTCCCGGCTTCGATCGCTCCGGTTCAAACCCGCATACGAGACACCACGACCTGGGCAGGAAACGATCCAGACCGATCTCAACACAGCCTTTCAAAATTCGCCCATCGTCTGCCTGGAAGCGCCCACTGGCTACGGGAAAACGGGGGTGGCCTGGGAGATCGCCCTGAACCGTCTTGCTACCGGCCAAGTGGAACGAATCGTCTATTTGACAAGTAAGTCGACCGGGCAAATCGAAGCGGCCCAGCGACTCGACGCCCTCCTAACGGACCAATCCGCAGCGTCCTATTGGCAGATCCGAAACAAGGCGGAGCATTGCGTGAACACTGAGTTCCGCTGCTCCCCGAAAACCTGCCCTTATCTTACCCATCTAGACGAGAAATGGGGACGATCCGCTCTGGAGCCAATCTTCCTGTCGACCGCCAAACCGATTTCAATGGAAACGCTTAAGGAGACCAGTGCCGCCGCCGGAATTTGTCCCTACGAGACGATGCGTACTGCACTAGGCTACCGCGATATTTGGATTGGCGACTATAACTACCTCTTCTCCGCCAACAGCAGTCGCCTACTTTCCGACCAGCCGGATTTCGATCCCTCCCACACCTTCCTAATCATCGACGAGGCCCACAATCTTCCGTCTCGAATCGAGTCGAATTTGAGTAAGGAGCTCAGCGCGCTTTCTTTAAACGGGTTGATAGAGGAGCTAACCGAAATAGGAGCGGGCTTTAAAATCCGCAAGTCGCTCACCAACCTCGTCAACGAATGCCTCGCCTATCGCAAGGGCGACGTCCTCAGCTTGAGACAGCTCGACGACCTAACCGATCTGCTAATCGGTTTGATCAGTCTTCTCTCTACCGAACCCCTACCCTTCGAATCAATCGCTCCAGAAGCGCTCGATGCTCTATGGTCTTTGTCATCCGGCTCTACCGCCCTTAAGGAAAACGCGAGTCGATATATTGCTTGGATACCTCAGGACGGCCTGATTCGGATAACCTGCATCGATCCCTCGCAGGACATTCACGCCACCCTCACCCCGTTCAAAGAATGTCTGATGCTTTCGGCCACGTTCCAGCCATTTGACGGCTTTCTCGAACAATGCGGACTCGACGGGCAACTCCCTCCTCCTCAAAGAATCGCCCCTCCGGCACCTTGGCTCGACGGCGCTTACGACATCGCCATCGACACGCGTATCGATACGCGGTTCAAGAAGCGAGAGGACGGAGCTTCCCTCACCGCAAGCACCATCGCCCAGCTCGCTGAAACGTTTTCCCCAATAGTCGTCTTTTTTCCTTCGTATGCGTATGCGCAATCCTTATACGATTTACTTGCAGCCGAATACCCATTTTACCGTATCGCGATGCAGAGCCGAGGAAAAGGGGAAAGCCTTTCTGATCGAGCGGATTTCATCGATGAAGCCATGCGTTTCAACGACATCATTTTCCTGACCTTGGGTTCTAGCTTTGCCGAAGGGATCGATATGATTGGCGGCAAGATCGATGCCGCCATCGTGGTCAGCCCCGCGCTACCGGAAGTAAACGCCATCCAGCAGGCCAAACGCGACTACTATCAAAACAAGAAGCTCGATGGATTTGAGCGAGCCTATCTGCAGCCTGGTATCCAGAAAGTGAACCAGGCGATGGGCCGACTAGTTAGAGCCCCTGGGCAAACCGTAAAAGTACTTTTGCACTGCCAGCGCTATGCGGAACCGAGAACGAAAGCGCTCCTCGCCGATCAATATCAGAACTGCGAATACATCTTTAAAGACGAGGACCTAAAAAAATGGATCGAAAGGGGATGAACCTCAAAACGGCAACCAATACCCTTGGCATAGAAGTCTTCGAGACATCCAAGTTTTTAAAGCGATCGAAGCCTTGATTAACAGCTTCTAATTCTGTGCGGATGGATCAATTTCAAGTCTTCAAATTACAAGAGTTGCGCAGTCATTTCATCGATCCTGTTCAAGATCGAAAAGAGCCCTGTAGCTCACTCGCTTTAGCATGAGCATCGTTTTAGCCTTGTCCCTTCATTCTGAGGTTGATCACGCTAAAGCGAGTGAGCTACTTTCTATGTCAGTCATTTAACAATGCAGCGCTTAAAAAACGCGTTTCCGATTCCCCCAAAATCATGTTTAGGTTTTTCTCGAAAAACCAATCCCATCCCTTTTCACACCCTAAAACACCATAGTCAGCCAATATGCCTTTATTCAAAATGCGTCTCTTATCGACAATCACCCTGCTCTCAATCCTGGGCCAATCCATTTTATTCGGTTCCCGAAACTACAGTGAATCCAATGGACTCCTTTCGGTGGAAGCAGAAGATTTCGCCTCTCAAGCCCTAGACTCGGTCAGACGCTGGTACGTAATCCACGAAGGCGATGCAGGACCCAACATCCAGGACCGCGATCGCAATCACGCCGGCTCCGCAAGCAGCAAAGCCTATATTGAAATACTGCCCGACAGTCGAGCGACTCATTCCGACAAGCTGATCTCCGGAGTCAATTTTTCGAATACGCCTGGTAAAATGGGGGTCCTGTCTTACAATGTCTATTTCCATACGCCGGGTGTCTACACCGTTTGGGTGCGGGCGTTTAGCACCGGAGCGGAAGACAACGGGTTGCACGTAGGGATCGACGGCACTTGGCCCGAAAGTGGACAACGCATACAGCTATGCCCGGGCAAATATCAATGGACCTGGTCCTCCGCTCAAAGAGTGCCCGAAAACCACTGTGGAACAAATGGCACCATCAAAATCACCGTTCCCGAGGCGGGAATTCACACGATACATTTTTCGATGCGAGAGGATGGATTCGAATTCGACAAGTTCATCATGGCCCTGGACGAATCCTATCAGCCTACGGGCGAAGACCTGGTGGCGACTTACACCGAGAATGAATCGTATGCCTCCCTAAACGAGCGGTCAAAAAACTCCTTCCATCCCCTATTTCTGAAAGCCACCACTGACTTTAAGACCACTTCAGTGGACGGGTTCGTCCCCTACTACGTTGACAAAACGCGAAACGCGCTGGCTATCAATGCGGCAAATGAGAATTATCGAGGCAAGTTCGCAGCCGCCCAGCATCGTTTTACAGGAGAGAAAGGGACTTACGCGTTAACCTTATACACGATGCAAGAGACCGATGGAGAAAGTGAATACGTTGTGACGATTAACGGAAACGAAGTTCTCAAGACAAAGAACATTGCGACTCAGATCGATTATTCCGTTCACGAACGTCATGCGGCGAAGGATGTCGAACTGGAACCGGGCGACATTATTCAAGTGGCCTCAAACGCCCCCACCAATGGTATGATTCCCGAAGGCGACACGACCGCCTACGCACGCGGCCGCTGGACAGAAATCATGCTCATTAAGGCGATTCCCCAC
>JAUHWE010000500.1 GCA_030424825.1 Verrucomicrobiia bacterium | reverse complement strand
ACTCATCGCTTCAATAGAGCTTGGCACCTATTCCGCATGGAGTGGGGTCGCGAATTGGCAGAGATTAACCGCAAAAGCACAGAAAAGCCTAATAAATGTATCCGTTCGTACCGAAACCCAAAGTGCGACACTTCCCGTTTCCGGATAAAGGTCCGACCTAAATTAACTGACTGACCAATCAAATCACCACTCCATTATGAAAAACTCTAGAAGACAAAAAAAAGGGTTCACCTTGATTGAAATACTTGTCGCAGTTGTCGTGATTGGAATCCTCGCGGCGATGGGGATCCCCACTTTCCTCAAAGTAACCCGAAACTCTCGAGCAGCGGCTGTCGCAAGTGACATCAACACTCTGGCTAAGGCTTCAGAAACCTACATCATGGAATCTGGGCAATGGCCACCGGATACAACAACAGGAACCTTTCCGACAGAAATGGCAGGCTACTTTGCCAAACGCTTTTTTGAATCCAATACTCCGATGGGAGGTCAGTGGGACTTTGAACAATTTGATAGCGGCGTCACGTCAGCTGTCGGTGTCGTATCACCTACTCTACCAGAAGAAGACATTCAAAAGGTCGATTCCCTAATTGACGACGGAAATCTTGCCACTGGCCAATTTAGGAAAATCGCCGACGAACGCTACTTTTGGGTAATCGCGGAATAACGATCAACCTAAAGGGGACTCACCGGTCTCCCTCTACCGCGATCTTATTCTCTAGATTCCTAATCAGCTCTAGGCTCGCATCAAACGGATCAGGCACTCGGGCAAAGTCTTCATCAGTTTCCAAGGGGCCTTCGTATACCCTCTGTCCATGATGGTCTCTTATGAAAACCAATCGAGATTCAGGGCCATGATCAACTCGTACAACACCCCGCGAGTCTTGTACCGATATTGAGAGCAAACGCTTTCGCAATACTTGAACGGTCGATCGATTCTCAGAAGCTTTTGCGACTTCTTGCATTCTCGCCGCAAGCTTTACGACTAACACCTCTGGCTTTCCTTGACGAATAAATACAAGACGCAGGTCTTCCCCAGTAGGGTATTCTCGAATTAAGGAACCGAGCTGATTCGGGCTAACTAGCATTTGATCTTCGAATTCCGTTAGTATATCGAATTTCTGCAATCCATACTCATCTGCGGGACTCCCGGGATCAACGTGCTCCACAATCAATCCAATCCCTGGATTTAAATCAAGGTGCGATTCCAAGGCTGGTTTAACCTCACTAACATGCACTCCCAAAATCGACTCACTCGCGGACCGAGATTGCCCTTCAACCCTACTTGTGTTCAGCACACCGATTGCCTGCAAGACGCCCAAAATCAGAATTCCATATCTCATATTTCCAACTGCGTGCTTATTATTCCTTAAAGAGATACAGAGCGGGTTTTGTTCGATACTTCTCGAATGGACTCTACGGTAACCTCTCTTCCATCACTCGCACGTCTGTACACTTCCGTATCCAAATATTTGAGATTAGTTACACGCACAGGAATCCCTTCTTCATCGATGTAAACGGGGACTTCTTCAATATCCACGAGAAGACTCGAAACACTAATTCGGTGAAACTCTTCGAGACCCTTATTAGGAACAGAGAGAACTGCCTCTTCAAGATATTCAGCCTCCAGCAAGGGAGCCTCGATCTGGCCAATATACGCGTAAATCAGCACCGCCACGGAAGCAGCCAGCATAGATCCCGCACTAAACCAGATCAGCGGTTTCGCCCATTTACGATTATCCCGCTTCCCCTCAAAAAAATCTTCTTGGACACGCTGTTGCAGCCTATCCGATGTTTTTGCTGGCTCGAATGAGAGCAGGACTTTTTCCGTTTCACTTTGCTCACGGCTAAGCATGGGTATCCTTTCGTATCATTTTCCTAAGACCGTCCAGCGCATATCGGTAACGGGACGAGGCTGTATTTGGCGAAACGCCCAATGTTTGGCCAATCTGTTCATAGGTAAGCCCTCCCCAGACTTTCAATACAACGATCTGACGTTGTGCTTCCGGCAGCTTCTGCAACGCGCACTGAACCTGGTCTGAGAGCTCTTCATTCTCTAAAGACCTCTCAAACATCTGAGAGCCATTTAACAACGCTTGATCCTGGCTGGCGGAAGTTTCCCGTTTCCTCCGTCTTTCATTTTGCCGAATAAAGTCCAGGGCCGCCCATCGAACGCTGCCAAAAAGCATCGATACCGTGTTCTCATTCTCGCGGTGCGTTGACCTCCAATATCGCCGGAAGGCCTCTTGAACCACATCTTCCGCATCCGCCTGATTGGCCACGAACTGTTTGGCAAATAGCAACATCTTTGATCCGTATTGGTTGAAAATAGCTTTCCAATCAGCTGTTTCGAAATTCTCCACGCAAGTTGTCGTCTCGTGTCGTCTCTTAAACAATCGTAGCTGCTAGACCTTTTCGTCTAAATTTTTGTATGCTAGAATATCCATCGCCGCAAGTCAGCCGCAATCGGAAGCCTCAGACGAAGATGTGATTCCTTCCAGTCTTCACTAACTGAATTGGTTCGTTTGCAGCAAAACAAGCGTGCAAGCATACTCCGTTGCTATCCCAGCATCTTCGAACTGCCTCCGACTTTCTTCCGACTCGGTACCGGGATTGAAAATCACCCTTTTGGGCCTCGACGCCACCAGTTCGCCAATAATCTGCGTTTGTCTTTCCGGAGCCAGATACAAGGTCAGGCTATCCACTTCCCCCGAATGGTCACAAATACTGCGAACACAATCTACCTCCATTATCGACTCGTCTCGATGGGATACCGGTACGACCGAATGACCATAATCCATCAACATCCTCTGCGCTCGATTAGAATAACGATCCGGTTTTGAACTTGCTCCAATAATTCCGACCGTCTCGCTCCGGTCAAATGCGATCAATCGCTCAACACCCTCATCCTCCAATTGCTCAAGCCGTTCCCTCGCCGAACGATCGCCGATTATCAGATTAGGGCAAACCTCAACCAAAGGCGCTAAAACAAACGCTCTTTCTAACATCAGCGGATGCGGAATTGAAAGGTTGTCGTCCCTCACTTCTAGATCTCCAAAAAGAAGGATATCAATGTCCAAGGTCCTCGGACCCCAGCGTTCATTTCGAATTCTTCCACACGCTTTCTCAATCTTGAGCAGTTGAGTGAGCAGCTCTTGAGGCTTCAACGCTACTTCCAGACGTACCACTGCATTGAAATACTTATTCTGGGAAATAGGCCCAACGGGTTCGGTTCGATAGATCGAGGAAAGTGACATGACCCGCGCCCCATCGATTTCGTTGATCCTATCGACGGCAGTCTTGAGAAAGCCTGAACGATCGCCGACATTGCTTCCCAAGCCCAAGTACACCTCAACCATCTCTTGTCCTCCTGATTTCAATACCAACGGAATCGAACTTTCCCTCTATCGGTGCGTCAGGTTTTAAAACCTCAATCAATACGGACTGTGCCCTTTCAAATCGCTCAAATATTTGCTGCGAAAGCTTTTCCGCAAAGGACTCGACCAAGTCGCAAGCAAATTCTCGCATAAGCGATTCACATAGCAGATATACAGAAGAATAGTCTATCGTACGTTCAAGTTGATCCGTGGTTCCCGCCGGCTTCAGATCAGCTCCGATCTCAATCGATATCCAATAGCGCTGAGAACCCGACTTCTCCTCTTCCAGCACGCCGATGGATCCCAAAAGCTCGATCCGATTTAGCTTAATCTTGTCCATCTATCCTTTCCTAATCAGGTCAGCCATCCTCACCGCTCTAACATTTTCTTCCACATCGTGAACCCTCACGAAATCGACTCCGGAAGCGGCTGCTAGTGCCGACGTCGCCAGAGTCGATTCAAGCCGATCCTTCAAATCAAGATTCATCGAGAAGCCCGTCACACGTTTCCTCGAAGCCCCAATCATGATCGGAAACCCAAACGCTTTCAATTCTGAAAATCCACGTAAAATCGTCAAATCCTGCTCCCTCGTATCTGTAAATCCAATACCTGGATCCAAAATTATCCTACTCTCGTCGATTCCTGCTTTCTTCGCGGCTAAAATTGATTCTTCCCAGAAGTACTTTATCGATTCGAGAACGTGATCGCTTCGCCAGCCCAGTCTAGAGTTGTGCATGAGTATACAATTCGCATCATGCTCCGCCACCACAATCGCCATTTCGGGCTCGCAGACAAAGCCCCCAATGTCGTTCACGATGACTGCACCCGCCTTTAACGAGGCCCTCGCCACCTCGGGTTTGGTCGTATCTATCGAAATAGGAGGAAATCGAT
>JAUHWE010000499.1 GCA_030424825.1 Verrucomicrobiia bacterium | reverse complement strand
TTGGCCCATTTTGGAACCTCTTTGATCGAACGCGCATTGATCGACGCCTTCTGCCGCAATCAAGGGAGGAGCTTCGCTAAGCTGTTTCACGAAAACGCATTTGGCATTCATTGGGATTCCATTCGGCCGGAACTCAAGGGTAAGGAGCCAAAAGACCTATTTTCCTCTCCGTTAGAAACAATAACTATTCGACACACGGTGGGTATGGCAGACCCGCTGACCGAGGAGGAAATCAATGAGGATGACCGAATCCAAGATGGACTACCCCAATCGCTCGAAGGTTGCATCCAGTTTTACGGTGTAAATCATTTCAAGATAAAGGTAAACGGGAATCCCTCGCAGGATATCGAACGACTGAATACGATCGAAAAACTATTCCGGCGGCTCAAACTCGTAGACTTTGCCTTCACGTTAGACGGGAATGAGCAATTCAAGGACGTAGCGACCTTCCGCGAGTTTTGGGATTCCCTGCTAGGAGACCAACGCATGAAGGCATTCTTCGATCACTTGATATTTGTTGAGCAACCCTTTCACCGTGATCAGGCGCTTACCCAGCCAATCGGCGATGCCCTAGAATCCTGGAACCATGCGCCACCAATTATTATAGATGAATCGGATGCCACTCTAGATGCGGCGTTCACCGCTTTAAAGCTCGGCTATCGAGGAACAAGCCACAAAAACTGCAAAGGAGTCTTTAAAGGCATCATCAACCGGGCCATGATCAACCATCGCAATCAGCTCGCCGGTAATGACAAGTATATCATGAGCGGCGAAGACCTGGCTAATATTGGGCCGGTTGCCAACCACATGGATCTAGTGGTTCAGGCTTGCCTCGGGAACGCCAGCGTCGAGAGAAATGGTCATCACTACTTCAAAGGCCTGTCCGTATTCGACTCCTCCATTCAGGAAAACGCTCTCAGAAATTTCCCCAGTCTCTACACGAAAAACGACGACTACATTCGGCTGAACATCAAGAACGGCTGCCTTAATACCAGCGAGCTATTAAAGACCCCCTTCGGTACCGATGAATCCCATTTTCATGATCCGAAAAGGCGTGCTCTATAAGTGGATTTATGCCTCAACTTTTACGACAATAACCAATCCCAAAACTGAATTCCACCAGAACCTTCCTATGGATGCCCCCAACGACCCCGGAACCAGACCTCCCTCGCGACTTGCCTGGACTCTCGGCGCTATTTTTCTGTTCGCTCTCCTTATGGGTCCGGGACCGGGGCTCTATTTGATCAACGACTACGCCGCCAAGGGAGGGACCTTGCTCGGTGCTCCCGCGCTTTATGCATGGGCGGTCTTCTGGCTAGCCGTCGAATCCATCGTAGTCGTAATTGCCTATCGCAAACTGTGGAAGGATGAGGCGGAATGACCGCGCTTAACCTATTCGCCGTCGCGGACATGGGAGTCATCCCCCATGTTGTACTGGCACTTTACATGTGCATGCTACTGGCCTTTGGAATCGCTGGATTCCTAAAAAGCAAAACGTCCGAAGAGGACTACTATCTAGCGGGAAGGGGGCAGGGGGTGCTCGTGACCACCTTGACGATTATGGCCACTTTTTTCTCGAGCGCCGCACTGCTGGGGGTGCCCGGCCTCGTTTACCGAGATGGAGTGGGATTTCTATTTTTCGTGTTAAATCTGCCTCTGTCAGGAGCCTGTATCTACATCCTAGGGTCGCGCGTCTGGCGGCTCGGTCGTGCCCGAGGCTATGTGACGCCGGCGGACTTGGTCACGGACTATTACGGAGGCTCCTCGCTTCTAAGATCCCTCGTAGCGTTGGTCGGTTTTCTTTACGTGATTCCGTACATTATCATGCAAATCAAGGCAGGAGGCTACCTCGCCCAACGCATGTTTCCCGACGCGAATCACATCGTAATCTTCGGCTCTGAATACGGGATGTTTGAAGCAGGCGCCATCGCCCTTTCCATATTGACCATGCTCTACGTCCTCATCGGAGGTATGCGTTCCGTCGCTTGGACCGATGTGGTACAGGGCATCCTGCTTCTTTCTGGGATGATGATTGCCGGCCTGGCCACCGTTCTGGCGATGGGAGGGCCGACATCGTTTTTCGCCCAGCTCGCAACCTTGCCATCAGAATCACTTTCCGTACCCGGCCCATCGGGAGCATGGTCCCCTTGGAAATTGCTGACGATCTGCCTGTTTGCCTCAACCTCGACGATGGTCCAGCCCGGGCAATGGATGCGCTACTATGCTGCAAAATCCGCTAGAACGCTAAAACGGAGCGCAGTCATATTCGCGGTGGCTCTCCCTAGCTGCTTCATATTCGGGGTCATGCTGGTCGGACTCGGAGCCCGCGTATTGTACCCGCCCTCATTTCAAAGCGGCTCTTTAATGCCCCATCCCACAATCGGCACAAACTCAGGAGAATTCGATCAAGTAGTTGTCGCTATGATACAAGAGCATATCCCTCTGCTAATTGGAGGGGGGCTCGGAGCCGTCGTGGTTTCCATTATTCTGGTCGCCATCATGGCTGCCTCTATGAGCACCGCCGATAGCAATCTGCACGCCTTGAGCGCCGTGCTTACGCGTGATGTCTACGATCGCTTCATTCGGCCCAAAGCCAGCGAGTCGGAACGGGCCTGGTTTGGGCGAGGGGTTATCATTGTGGCCACTTTGATCGCTCTTTGGTTCGTGAGCATCGGAGACAAGAATCCTGACTTCAAGCCCCTCGCATTGATCGCCCAGCTCATGTTCGTGGCCATGGCCTTTTCTTGTCAGCTTCTCCCGCTAGCCATCGATGTCTTGTTCATCCGGCGGGGTACTCAGACTGGAGCGATCTGCGGGATCGCCAGCGGCATTCTCGTAGTTTTTCTCTTCACCCCGCTCACGAGCATTCTCTTAAACGACAACCTAGCAGCGGGGGTTCAGGGTCTAACCGGGACACTGAGCAAACTCTTCGATATCGGCTTTTGCGGCGCGTTCGTAAATGCGATCGTTTTCGTTGTGGTGAGCAGATTCACCCAAGCTCCTCCTAAAGCGCATCGGGACGCTTTTCGGAGCGATCTTGAGGGTTCCCTCAAGCACTAGGCACCCCATCAAACCGCCAAAGTGCTGTGTTCCAAACGCCACACTAGGCGTTGGTACACTCAATAAAGCAGGGTCACTTCCCTTCATCTATTTTTGCGAACGGATTCGCACCGATTGAACCTCTTCTGGCCGGCGCGATTATAGCGACAATCCAGCAATTTTTACTTGAGATCCTAAAATTGAAGTCTAGTGGTTTCTGACGAATCTAACACGCGTTGGGGATCCACCCAGCCCGCGGAGATTCCTTACTGACTAAACCTACATTCCGTATTTTTACTCGCTTCACTATCTATTGCTACCGCGATGCCTGAGAGGATTCGTTTGGCAGCTTAGAATGGAGGCTAGAATTCTGAACAACCTATAAATATGAACAGACAAATAATCAAACGAAGCAAGCGGTTACAGGCGTTGCTTTCCGTTTCCATCGCGAGCAGCTTTGCGGCTCTTTTCGCCCAGTCCGTTGAACAAGAAGTATTCGAGCTCAGTCCATTTGAGGTCGATGCGTCCCAAGATACTGGATATGCTGCTACCAATACCTTGTCAGGAAGCCGCATGAATACTGCGCTTAGAGATACGCCCGTAGCGTTAAGCGTCTTTACGCGTGAGTTTCTGGACGATCTCGGCGCGACCAGCGTCGAAGAAATGTTGGCCTACGACATTAACGCCGTACCCGAGCAGGGCGATTCCGAATTCGATGGCAATGGCAACCAGAACGGTTCCATGTCTGACGGGTTCAGCTATCGCTCCCGGGGCCTAGGGGGAACGGTTTCTACCGATGGTTTTCGTGGCGTAGGATTTGGTGACAACTACAATGTCGAACGTATTGGATCCAGCCGCGGCCCCAATGCCATTTTGTTTGGAACCGGTTCAGCCGGTGGCACGATCAACTTGCGCACGAAACGGGCGAACGCGAACCGAGATTCGAATGAACTCGAATTCAAAGTAGGCGAGTATGATACCAAGCGTGCGGCTTTCGACTTCAATCGTGTGATCATGGAAGACAAACTCGGTATTCGAATAATGGGTGTTTATGATCACAAGGGCGACCACAAGCCTTGGGAATTCAGGGAAACCTACGGCCTTACTATCGCGGCGAATTACAAGCTTTCCGAAAAGACGGGCATAAATGTTTCCTGGGAGAAGTCTGAAATAGAGGGAATCGGAAGTCGAGCGGGCGCTCCCGTTGACCGGGCGTCCCAGTTTGTA
>JAUHWE010000498.1 GCA_030424825.1 Verrucomicrobiia bacterium | reverse complement strand
GGGCGATTCTGGGAACGCCAAGCCCCAGCTTGGCAGCCGTTAAAACCAATCGCGGCATAAAGCCGCTCCTACGAGTTGCGAGTAGTTCATGCGGGCATAGTTCTGAGGCCCGCGCAGTGCCGCGTCATACGATCAGTTCATTTCCTCTAGCAACGCGGCGTAGCGCAAGCGCTAGCCCTACTAAAAAGCAAAAGGTCAGCGCCCTACCTATCAATGCGCTTCGACTTTCAGGAAAGTGACGGTTTTTGAGTCTAATCCATTTTTCAGCCAGGCTTCGAGACGGCCCTTACCGGCTGGCAAGGTCACCGATTCGAAAGTACACGTGGTTTCCCCTGCGGAAATCGGTTTCGACACCTGCGCGTTTCCGAAACGAACCTTTGCGGTGCTGTCTCTGGAAGCTGGTGGGAACGTGAGGGTGAAGCGGTAGGCCCCTGCTCGCATGACCCGGACGCTCCAGAAGGGCAGTCGGGTCATGGATTGCAGATCGAAGCGACTTAGGAGCGCTGGGTTTTCTTCGGGCGCGCCGAGATGAATTCGTTGCGGATCCCAGTAATTCAATTCTGCGGTGACGTCGCGGTACCAATTCTCGTAGGACTCCATCATGGTCGCGATTACTTGCGGGTGAGAGGAGGCGATGTTGTCGATTTCACTGGGGTCTTTTTCGATGTCGTACAGCTCCAGTTGATCGAGTTGGGTTGGAATGTCGAATTCACCGATATCGAGAAGGCGGTCGCGGGGGTTCGGGAATGGCTGCACCAGCTTGTAGCGTTGAGAGCGAGCGGCGAAGTGGCTGTACATGAGCGGCTCGTGGTTCGCATTGTGCTGGAAGAAGAGTGTGCGGTCGGGCCACTGAGGATTCGATTGGGTTACTAAGGGCAAGAGGCTTTTCCCGTCGATAATGCGGTCTTGGTCGATTGGTTCCGCTCCGCAAGCGTCGAGTAGGGTTGGCAACACATCAATGTGGGCCGCGATATGGGGAAGCTTGACGCCGGCCCTGATTTTATTCGGCCAACGAATGAGGAAAGGGACTCGAATGCCGCCTTCGTAGATGCTGGATTTCGTCCCTCGGAGACCCGCATTGTAACGATCCGGATAGACATCGTTTTTTTGTCGCGAAGTTCGGGGGCCGTTGTCGGAGAGAAAAATAACGATCGTGTTTTCCTCAAGTTTGAGATCCTGCAATCGCTTCATCAGAAAACCCACGTTCTCATCAATATTAGCAATCATGCCATAGGTTTTGGCATTGATCTCGTTCACGCCGTATCTGCGGTAAGGCGCTACATACTTCTCCGCCACTTGGAGCGGCAAATGGGGAAGGTTGGTGGCGAGGTAGATGAAAAAGGGCTGGTTTTTGTTTTTCTCAGCGAAGTTCATCGCTTCCTGGAAAAAAATGTCATTGCAGTAGCCTTCGTATTTTTTCGGCACGTTGTTGTGGCGGAGAATGGGGTCGAAGTAGGTGTTTCCAGGCGGGTCGCCTGCCTGGCCAACGCCGCCAGCGGTGTGGTGCAGGCATTCTTCAAACCCTTTGTCCGAAGGGCGTACCGGAAAGTTGTCCCCAAGGTGCCACTTGCCGAAAATGCCGGTTCGGTACCCTGCGGCTTTGAGGTTCTCAGCGATGGTGATTTCTTCTTTGCGGATGATGCTACGACCGTAGTTAACCTCGACGGCGCCGGTCCTTTCCGGATAGCGACCGGTGAGAAGAGCGGCCCGAGTGGGGGTACAGAGAGGCTGGACGTAGAAATTGGTGAATTCTGCGCTTTCGCTAGCGAGGCGGTCTAGGTTGGGTGTCTTGAGTTCAGAATTCCCGTGAAAACCGACGTCGCCAAATCCCTGGTCATCCGTCATGATAAGAATGATATTGGGACGTTTGGCGGAGGCGGACTGAGCGAGCGACACTCCGCTGAAAATTTGCGCGACCAAGCACGCCGCTAGTAAAACGCCGCAAGGAATTGGCATCAGGGATCTGCTTTTGTTGGTTGAATTCATATCTGTCCTTTCACAGGGCGAAATGCCCGTTAGTCCTTTGATTGGTTTATCGATTCTAGTGGAGCTGTTGATCGGCTAGGAGGCAACCGAGAAGACGAATGACCGAAATCATCCTAGCTTTGAAGAATTGTTCATTTAATGGTTACAAGATTTCACGGCCTAATGTATAACGGTAAACAATAAATGAATACCGATAAAAATAGATCGGCAATTGTGGAGTGGAGTATTCTGTCCTGGCAATTGGAGTGAGTCACGCTAGGATGTTTGGCTTATCCCTGTAACCTTTATTTCCCTGAAACAATTCAAAACATTTCTAGCATCGATAAATCTAGGTCGAGAGGACCCGCTCGGTCCATTCCGCTTCCTGGGTGTATCGTAAGAGTTGCTGGGCACTGCGATTATTGAAAACTGTGAATCTCTCTGCCCGTTTGGGGGCTTCAGGACTATGGACAAGGTTAAATCGCCCGACAGGTCGGGGCTCCTACGAGTTGCGACTGTAGAGAAGGCAGGAAAAGAGCGTCCTGCTCTGCCGCATATGTCTCTTCCCATTGTCAAAAGGGTGTAGACGAATCTTCCTTGCAAACACTCTCGCCAGACCTCTCAAGCCTGACTCGCGCCAGCGACCGCGAGTTCGACCGAATAGAGCGAGGTGTCTCCTGCGATGTAGAGAGTCTTTCGGTCGGGTCCGCCAAAGCAGCAGTTGGCGCACCTGAGCTCGGGAATCAGAATCTTGCCGAGGAGTGTTGCGTCTGGCGAAAAGCACTGGATTCCATCGCCCGCACTGGTCCAGACGTTTCCGTGAACATCACATCGGAATCCGTCGGATACTCCGGGTGATAGTTTCACAAATTCCCTTTGATTTTGGATACGAGTGCCGCAGTCTTCCACGTCGAAAACGGAAATATTCCCGGGTGCTCCCGTATCGGATACGTATAGCTTCGATTCATCCGGGGAGAAGGCGAGCCCGTTCGGACGGTCCATGGAATCGGCGACGATGCTAAGGCTACCCGTTTCCGGATCGAGTCGAAAGACGAAATTGCCTTCGAGTTCGGAATCCCGTTTCTCGCCTTCCCGATTGGATAAAATCCCATAAGGCGGGTCTGTGAACCAGATAGTTCCGTCAGATTTTACAACGACGTCGTTGGGCGAATTGAGCCGTTTCCCTTCGTAGCGGTCGACTAGGATCGTAACGGTACCATCATGCTCCGTTCTCGATACGCAATGGGTAAGGTGGGTGGCGGTCACGAGGCGACCCTCTCGGTCGATCGTGTTTCCGTTGGTAAAATTCGAGGGTTCCCGAAATACGGTCGTCTCATTGGACTCTGGATCGAACTGGAGCATTCGGTTGTTGGGGATGTCCGACCAGACAACGACGTTTTGCTTGGGGAGGTAAACGGCTCCCTCTGACCACTCGGCACCTTTCCAATGTCGGCGAACTTCGGATACATCGGAAACGAGCTCACGAAAGCGTTCGTCAATTGCTTCGATTCCCGAACGAAGCTGCGCTTCGTTCGGGGTCTCGTGTTCGGGAAATATTTTAGGGATAGCAGTCATGGCGAAACCGTAGTGCTTTCAAGATTTGGGACAAGTCGGAATATGCAATCTGAGGGCTTTAGTTACTCTCTTATAGGATGTCCAATAATTCTTACTCAATTTCCTACATGCTTACGCTATTGTATTGTAGGTCGTCTCGTCAAAGACCCCGACAAGTCGGTGGATGAGGCGACATTCGTTACAATTGGTGGATCAGCGACCCGCCCTACAGTTTCAATCAATCAAAGAAATAGGATATATTAGAAACTCTCTTAGAGAAAGATCCTATGCCACGAGTTACCTTTTAAGGAACACAAGGTAGCTTGCCAGGAAGGGAATGCATGGTAGACAAGATCGTTAGTGGAACGAAAAATATGAGAAAATTTGGGATTGCTAATTTAATCACGATACAGGGGCTCTCTCTTGTATTCAGCCTTTCAATGTTGGCAGCCAAACAGCCCAACGTCCTGTTCATCGCAGTGGATGACATGAACGACTGGATTGGGCCGTTGGGGGGTCTGGATATCGCTAAAACTCCCAACTTGGATCGACTCGCTGCCGAATCGACCACTTTTGCCAATGCCCATTGCGCATCCCCCGCCTGTGCAGCGTCTCGACTGGCCAATATGACCGGTGTACAGCCATCGAAAACGGGAGTGATGCAAAATGTGTGGTACGATGGGCCTCAATGGCGCGAATTACCGATGCTGACGGAGATCGAGACCGTAGAGCAGTTTTTCAAAAACCGCG
>JAUHWE010000497.1 GCA_030424825.1 Verrucomicrobiia bacterium | reverse complement strand
AAGCGCTTTTGCGGCATTTCTTTTCAGATAAGTGATTGAGCGAATATCTTCAGTCGGTATCATATAAGTTCGAACTATTTATTACACGATAATTGGGCCGACGATCTGGTCAAAAATAATACCTCTTTTCAACCGCATTAGCGTAGTGTTGCCGGTTTCGGATCGGAGGACCTAAGCAAGGGCGCGGCTGGTGTGAGCTGGGATGAGCGGAATCATGTGGTCCGGTAGATTCTGGAGGAGACAAAACACTCGTGATCTGCACATGATATGTTTTTTTTTGATCAAACGATTGATTGTCTAATCCTACCAAAATGCTAGATGTGTTCGTATGTCGGATTCGATTGAAAGTAGGGTGAGTTGGCAGGACCTACGTACTTCGCCGATGCTGGGGTCCTTTTTCGAGCTCTTTGAGCATCACCCAATGGCCTACTTTCACGCGAAGGACCGGGATCATCGCTATGTTTATGTCAATCAACTAGTTCTCAAGAATGTGTTCGGCCTGGATTCGCTAGACCAGATCGTCGGGAAGACTGACCTCGATTTTCAGCCTCCCACCTTGGCGAAGGCCTACCATGCCGAGGATCGAAGAGTCATGGATGAAGCGAGGATCATTCCGAACGAGGTTTGGCTCGTGCCTCATGTGGACGGTTTTCCCAAATGGTATGTGTCCACGAAAACGCCGCTGCGGGATGGGGACAATCGGATCTTAGGCACGATGGGAGTCATGTATCCGGTGGACTCGCCGGCGGATCGGGAGGCCTATTTCCATGAGCTCGCCCCGGTTGTGGCCCATATTGAGGAAAATTTCCGGTATGATCTTTCCATGGAGGCGATGGCGGAAATGGCCCGTCTTTCCCGTACCCAATTCAACTTCCGCTTTCGCCAGCTTTTGCGCATGTCGCCAAGCGAATATCTGCTCAAGTTGCGGGTTGAGATTTCGCAGAAGCTGTTGAATACTACAGACAAAAGCATTGCCGAAATCGCTGTCGAAGCGGGCTTTTACGATCAGAGCCACTTTACAAAACGCTTCCGGAAAGTCACGGGAATGACTCCGTTAGCCTTCCGAAAGCAATCCCGTTAAACCGTCAAAACATACAAAAATTTCTGATTACGATACTAGACGCCGTTTGCAGTCTGATATACACTGTGCGCCCTTTGATGAAATCTCGAACCTTGATACCCCTATTTTGCGGCACTCTAGCAATCGTTGCGTTTAAGGCGTCGGGCGATACATTGTCGTTCAATGAGGACATTCGCCCGATTCTTTCGGACCGGTGTTTCAAGTGTCATGGCCCAGACGCGGACAACCAGAAATCCGAGTTTCGATTGGATACGCGGGAGCATGCCATTGCGGATTTGGGGGACGACTTCTTTGGAATCGTTCCCGGCGATATTGAGGCGAGCGATCTGCACTGGCGGATTTGGGACGAGGAGGATGAGGACAGAATGCCGCCGCCTGACTCGAATTTGACGCTGAGTGACGAGGAGAAAAAGCTTCTCGACCGTTGGATTGCGGAAGGGGCAACCTACGATACGCATTGGTCCTTCAAGCCGCTGCCGCAAAGGGTGGAGGTTCCGGATTCGGAATCCGATTGGGCTCGCAATGCCATCGACCACTTTATTGAGCAAGGTTTCGCGGAAGCGGGAGTGGTTCCGGCAGAGGAAATTTCCCGTGAGAAATGGCTGCGCCGGGTGAGTTTTGATCTTACGGGACTGCCACCTTCGATCGAGGACATCGAAGGGTTTTTGGCAGACGATTCAGAAAACGCTTACGAAACCGTGGTCGATCGGCTCCTTGCATCCGACGCCTACGCCGAACGTATGACCAGTGAATGGCTGGATGTGGCGCGGTATTCAGATTCCAATGGCTACCAGCGCGATCACGAAAGACGCGTTTGGCCTTGGCGTGACTGGGTGATCGATGCGTTTCGCCAAAACATGCCCTACGACCAGTTTGTTACAACTCAATTGGCAGGAGACCTTTTTCCCGATGCGACTCAGGATGACATTCTCGCTACTGCCTTTAACCGTTTGCATGGTCACCTTATGGAAGGAGGGATCGTTCTGGAGGAGTACCGGGTTGAATATGTGGCGGATCGAACGCAGACGTTTGGTTCCGCATTTCTTGGGTTGACGATGGAGTGCGCCCGGTGCCACGACCACAAGTACGATCCACTGCCCACGAAAGACTACTATTCCCTCAGCTCGTTTTTTGCCAATATTGAAGAGTCCGGTCTCATTGCCTTTTTCTCGGACGCGGTTCCGACCCCTGCGCTGTCACTCTCGAATGAGGAAGCAAATAAAGCCCTCGCAGAAGCGGAGGAAAAAATGGATACCCTCACGGAGGAATTGGCGTCGGTTAAAACATCGCCTGAGGCGAAGGCGGCGTTTGGGAAGTGGCTGGGTACGCAGCCCAAACTCGACTGGCCGGGCCGTGTGGCATGGATTTCCTTTGACGAGCGCGATGGTGAGAGCATTGCGAATGCCTCCGCTCCTGATGTACCTGCAAAGACAACCGAGCTCAACGCGCTCGTTCCTGGTGTAACCGGTAAGGCAATACAGTTTACCGGAGACGATACGATGGAGGTTTTCGATGTGGGCCACTTTCCTCGCGAGCACCCCTTTTCGGCTTCGGTTTGGGTTCGCCCGAATCAGCACGCTCCTCGTGAAAGTCTTTTCAGCCGAGGGGGAGGAGCCGACGATGCGGCGAGCATGGGATACGAGTTCATGCTGATGGGTGGTAAGCCGACCGCATCGCTGATTCATTTTTGGCCCGGCAACGCGATGCGCGTACAAGCAAAAGAAGCCGTGCCAGTCGGTGAGTGGTCTCATCTAGTAGTGACCTATGATGGTTCCAGCAAGGCGTCCGGAGTGAAGGTTTTTCTGAACGGGGAACCCATGGAATTGGAAGTGATTAAAGATCATCTTACGAAAACGATTACAGATTGGCACACTCCAACCGGAGTCCGGGTGCGAGAGCATCTGGTATTGGGCGAACGTTATCGGGATCGCGGTTTCGTGGAGGGACAGATGGATGAATTCCAGATGTTCGACCGGGAAATCTCCGAACTCGAAGCCCGGCTGCTTCACAAGATGACCCCAATGTCACCTCTTTTTGATACGGTGACAGATGTGGCCGATGGGAAGGAAACCGAGGAACTATACGATCACTTTCTGGCCACGGCCTATCTTCGGTCCATGCGTTTGAGGTCGGAGTTGCAAGCGGCGCGTGCTGACTGGAATCGTACGATGGATGGGTTGACGGAGATTAGCGTAATGCGGGAAACAAAGGAACCACGACCGGCTTACATACTGACCCGAGGCGCCTACGATTCCAGAGGGGAAGAGGTTAAGGCGAATACGCCATCTGCACTCCCTCCTTTTCCGGAGGACCAGCCTCGCAATCGACTAGGACTGGCACGTTGGCTAACGGATTCCGACCATCCATTGACTGCCCGCGTGGCGGTAAACCGGTATTGGCAAGTGCTCTTTGGAGCAGGGCTGGTGCGAACTCCGGAGGACTTTGGTCTGCAGGGAAGCAACCCGACTCACCCTGAGCTGCTCGATTGGCTGGCGCGAGAGTTTGTCGATAATGGTTGGGATTTGCATCACTTGATGCGAGGGATCGTGCTTTCTGCGACTTATCGTCAAAGCACCTTTGGCGATAAGGCAAGCGTTGCCAAAGATCCCGAAAACCTGACTCTCTGTCGCAGCAACCCGAACCGTTTGGAAGCCGAAATGATTCGCGACAACGCTCTCGCGGTAAGCGGATTGCTGGTCGACAAAATGGGCGGTCCTCCCGTCAAACCATACGAGGTAGCGGTGTCGTTTAAACCGATGGAGCCCGATACCGATGAGGGATTGTATCGAAGAAGTCTGTACACGCTTTGGAAACGCAATGCTCCGGCTCCGATGATGGTGACCTTCGATGCTCCCAAGCGGGATGTGTGCAGTTTGAAGCGCGAGCCGACGTCTTCGCCGCTTCAGCCACTGGTAATTTTGAACAGTCCGCAGTTCGTGGAAGCGGCTCGTGTCCTGGGAGAGAAACTACTGGCCAAGCATCAGGGCAATCGATCCTCGGTCATCGAGGAATCGTTCTATCTCCTCACCAGCCGACAGCCGGAGCCCCAGGAAGTGGAGATTCTTTCGAACCTATACGCCGCCCAGCGCGAGGAGTTTGACGCCAACCCGGCCGATGCCAACGCCCTGCTGGAGGTGGGGAATGCACCGGTCAAGCTTTACGAGAACCCGAGAGAGCATGCGGCGGCCACGGTCGTAATA
>JAUHWE010000496.1 GCA_030424825.1 Verrucomicrobiia bacterium | reverse complement strand
GCGTTCTTTAGCATTCACCCAACCCTAAAGGATGGAGATAAAATGTACCGACTCGACGATTTCCTGGCCTTTGGCACCTAGACAAAAATCCACAAACTCCTTTACGATCGGGCGCATCTCGGCGTTCGCGTCGTGGTAGAAATACAGCGGGCGGGCAAACGGATAGTCTGGATTATCCGGGACAATCCCATTCACCGGCAGTGGCTTTACTCCCGGAGTTCCAATGTAGGCTAAGCCCACGTATCCAATTCCGTTAGCATTCTTCGCTACCTCCGAAGCAATTTGCTCATTGCCCGCCATTTTCTGAGACGAGGACGCATAGTCGCGCTTCCTCAGAGCCATCTCCTGGAACACGGCATAGGTACCCGAAGAGGTATTACGCGTGTAGATCGATATCGAGCCGGACTGGCCATTGATGGCCGACCAGTTTTCCACGTCTCCCGTGAAGATTTTCTCCACTTCGCGACGACTGATCTCATCCATGGGATTTTGAACTTGAACGATGATAGCAATTCCGTCTTTGGCTAAGACAATAGGCTTCATCTTGACTCCAGCTAGGAGACCCTTCGAGACCTCCGTACCTTTCGCTTCGCGGCTCGACATGCCCAAATCAGCGGTCTTGTCGATCACGGCGGCGATTCCAGTAGAAGAGCCTTCTGCCGCGATTTCAAAGGTAACCTCGACTCCTTCCTTGGCTTTGATTGCCTTAAACTCCTCAGCCATTTGCGGGACCATTTTCGCTCCCAGGGTATCCGATCCCTTTATCACAATTTTCTCAGCGGCATTGGCTACCGAAAGGACGCTGAAAAGTACGAGCATTGCAGCGACCGGCAGTGACTTCATAATACCGTATAGTTTTATCTTTTTCATAATATCAGTTTGTATTAAATTTTTCAATGCGACTTTTGACGACTCGTTCTAAGGCAACAAGTCTTTCACTGTAACAATCAGGTGACACTGAACTGCCTGAAAGAACTTCGCTCACCGCATCGGCTTTTTTTAGCGTTACGATTCTCAACTAGAATTTTATTTCCCCATCAACCAGTAGCACCTGCGTGTTTCCGAGATTTCCGGGCGACGCCAGATAGTCGTCATCGATACTGTCACCCGCAAAATAAGTCACACTGAGACCGAAGAAGTCCGTAAACATCTGCTTGTAGTTGATCACGTATCCCGCCTGGTTGACCTCGCCACCGGCCCAATCGGAATCCGAGAGGTTGGGTGTGTAACCCGCAGCTTCCATAAAACGGTACTCAGCGCTCCATTGCTTTTGGCCCGCCGTTTTCGCTGACCCAAACTGATATCCGAGATTTGCAAATTGGTTTTTTGAGCTCTGGCCGGCTCCATCAAAAAACGGCGAATCCGGGTCATTGATAAGCTCATCGCCCTTGAAATTCGTCCCCCAGACTCCGAAAATCTTGTGACTCTGTCCCCTATCCGTTTTGAAACTGTATTCAAACGGCAATGCCGCTACCACGAAATCGTGGAAGTATGGTACCGAATTCGCTCCAGAAAAGGTGCCGCTCTCAGAGAAATTGGAAGTACCTCCCGTAGTCGCCATGAAAATCGGAGCGATCTTCAGCCCTTCTCCATTGCTCCATGCGGCCTGCGCCATGAGCAAGGCATCGTCGGATACGGATGGGCCACCGACCACTTCCCTCGACTCGTTCTCCTCGTCGATGATATACTGTCCCGCGGTGAAAGTCCAATTGCCGACCTGGGTAGACTCGGACAAGCCCTCCACGTTCAGGTCTCCATCCCAAAGCATCTTCGGCAGGTAAAACGGGCTTGCATGCTTTCCAAACGTGATTCGCCAGTCCTCTCCCTTGTAGTCGAGGTATATGCGGCCCAGGTTTATCCCGCTGCCCGACTTGTCGAAAAAGCCACCGAAGTTGGAATTGTTCGAATCGTTGGACGTGGCGGTTTCCAATTGCACGCCCAGCGAGAACGGGCTCTCCTTAAAGCTGTATATGGATCCCAGCCGAATCCGGTAACGCCAGCGTGAACGATCGTTGTGTTCACCCGCACGGCTTTCACGGTTTTCAAAGTGGTAGCGGAACCTCGCGTTCCCAAAGAACTGCAAATCGGAAAGGGCGCTCGGCATCGGTACACTCGGCGCGGTATCCACGTATTTACTTTCGACCTGTGCCACGGCAGCACTCACGATCTCCGTTTTTTGGGCTTCCATCACAGACGCAACTTCGTCCTTAATCTCAGCTGCTTCTGATTGGGTAAGGATTCCCTTTCGGACGAGTACCTTAATTAGTACATCCGTCGTGTCATCCTGAGATTGAGAAACTGAGGAACCAAAGAGCAGTGCCCCAGACATTAATAACGATTGCGTGAGCGTACGTATAGTCATTATAGCTTTGTTGATTTACGGGTTTGAGAAAGAAAACCTTCCTCAGCTCATGGCATTGTGACCCAGCGCCAACAGAAGCGAGAGAAAATCGGCGAAGGCTAAAAGAGTTACTCCGCCGTAACATAACCGTAACCTTTCTGTAACATTAGGCGGAATTTAGGCAATCTGGCTGCAAATCAAGAATTCGCATCCACCCCTACGATTCACCTATTTCAAGGCATGAACCAATTTTTCGACGTCATCAAAGGATGTGGCGTCGTAACCTAGCGTACCAGCGATCGACTTGGCTTTCGCAAGGATCTTAACTGCGGTATCGCGGTTTCCCGCAAGCGCTTCCGCTTCTGCCAGCCTCATCAGCCTAAAGGAATCGTAACAGTGCTCCCACAACGACTGGACCCAAGGATCGAAAGGCCTTTTCTCATACGAGAGCCCGATTTTCATCGCCCCCATCTTCAATGCGTTAACTCGATCACCCTCTTCAAGCATCAACTCTTCTGCTAACGAATAAAACTCCCGCACCTCAGAGTCTTTTTCAATGGCACGTTCTAACTGCCCAATGGCTTCTCTATAACGCTCTTCTAAGGCGAATCCTCTTGCCAGCCCGTAGTGGGCCCATGCTTCCCATCCTTTCACCTTCGCTAAGGACTCAAAATGGGTAATCGAATCCAAAATATGACCCGACTCCACAAACGCCAATCCTAGTTCGTATCGAATATTCGGATAGGATTTTTCCAGTAACAACGCCTGCTCGAAGGAAGCGATCGCCTGGCTTTTGTCCTGATAATCCCGTGACGCTAACCCCATAAAATAGGGCCAGCGAGGCGCTTCCGGCTCGATTGTTGAGAGGGCAGAGAAGCACTGAACTGCTTCTCCGTAAAAGCCGTTGGCAAAATAGATCTCACCCAAGGAGCCCAAAGCCCGAATTCGTTCTGCGGGATCACTAAGAGCCGCGTGAACCGCCTTCAACTCCGAAAATAGGTCCTTCGGCCATCCGGAGAGATTCGGGATTGAAGGGATACCGGAAATCAATGCGGCCTCATTTAAAGCGTTTTGGATCTTCCCGCTCTCAGAATGCGTGCCTTGTTGATTCACCTGCCTGAGCAGAATTCCCAACAATACGGCCGCTCCGATGAGGAAGTAAATCTGCTTCGGCAATCGAGACTTCATCGATGCGTTCGACTAAAAAGCGTAGATGAAAACCGTTATCGCTTAACGAACCGCCTCGGTCCGATTCAATCCGAGGACTTCCTGAACCTCTGTGCTTTCAATATTCGCCATCGTGACCAGTGTCACACCCGCATCCACCATAGTCGGCATGTTGCCTCCTTGGATGTAGTCCACCAGCGTGGATACTCCAAGATAGCCCATCCGGTAAGGGTTCGTAAGCACTAATCCTTGAATTTCTCCCGTTCGTATCGCATCAAGCGAAGCATCAGATGCCTCGTATCCAACCAGATAAACCTGTCCGGCCAAATTGAAATTGCGCAATGCATTCAACATGGAATCCGTTCCCGTTACACTAGAAGTAAAAACAGCGTTCACTCTTCTGCCGTAGCGATTTAGCAAATACTCGGCAGCTTCATCCGCCTGACTCATGGAGTCCCCAGAGTACTGATCAATTGAAATGAGCCGTATGGAAGGGTAGCTGGATTTAATCTTCTCGATAAACCCGGCTTCTCGAGCCTCCGAGTTCGAGTCGCCTTGCCGATGCCTAAAAAGTATCACATTGCCGACTCCTTCTGTGAGCTGCCCAATCCGCTCCGCAGCGATCGCCCCTCCCTGAAAATTGTCTGTGGCCACGTAGCTTATGGGTCGATCCGCGTCCAATCCTGAATCGATGTAGACCATTGGCAATTCAGACTCCCTATCGAATCGGATATTCCCTACAAATTGGCTTTCATCTAAGGATGCGACCAGAATGC
>JAUHWE010000495.1 GCA_030424825.1 Verrucomicrobiia bacterium | reverse complement strand
CTGTTGGGAGGACGCATCCGGAAAATCTGTACAGTTCGAGTTCGGACCTCACGAGACGGAAGTCTATTTGGAGGAATCGAGCACGGAACTTATCTTCCCCAACGCAGAATTGCGCAGTCGTTTGGCCCAATTCGGTCTCGTTGAGTAGATGCCTCTCGCAGACGAGGAAGACATCGCTCGAGCGATTTGCTCAGAGAAAGGCGATGAAGCAAGAATTTCGCCGAGCCTCATGAGAGGGCCAAACACTTCGGTGAGTCGCCTCACAATCGCTCCGCTTGAAGAGACCTGGGAAGTCTTCCGCCAAAATGTTGAAAAGCCGCCCAATCGGATCGTTGAGAAGATCGGAACAATCAATGTGGGCAGGCTAAAAGAAATCGGAGAAACCTACACGCCTCAGCCAACATCCATTTCCGTTGAGGCTAACCCACTCCCCTCCTACCCATCCCACGCCATCATTCCACCCAGGTTATCCAGAGGCCTAGCCACTAATGTCGTACAGGAGCTACATATCCACCCCCCTCCAGAAGCGTGAGAACAAACGAACTACTTCCGCGAGCGCGCCTTCCGCACCTGCCCTTCCCGCTAGTCCTATCCACGAGTATATCCTACATCATTTCAAAGCGGCCTCTTGAGCAGAACTTGTATCGCTCTCAAGCCTTGGAGTCCGAAAACCAATATTCTCTAGACAAAAAAGAACCCTTGCGTTCCTGAAGGAAGTGGCGAAGGCCGTGTTGCGTGTTATCACATCCAAAAAGGACCCCAAGTCAATTGGCCTTTCTTGGTAACCGACGCAGACACTTATTCAAGTCACTGTTATTTATATTCTAAGAAGAGAGTCACACCACCATGGACGTTTCAGAATAAAAGGTCCTCAAATCTCGGCATACGTTCACGAAACCGAGGGTGTTCACGTAAACATGAACATGGCCGTTTCCGTGAACGGCCTTTATTGTGCCACTGAAAGGAGCCTTTGCTTTCTACTGCTTACTGAAGTGTGATCGCCGTTCGCTCGCCCTACCTATGTCCCCCGTTTCTTCGCCGAAAGCTCTGTGTACTTCTCCGGATCTTGGCGATTGAAGTAAGAATGAATTTTTGCATAATCCGCATTTTCTAATTCCAACTCTCAGCCCTCTTTGAGTCCCTCCTCCTACACCGAAGATCACCTGGTCGAGCAGCCCGCTATCGAGCTACTGCGGGACGTTCTTGGTTGGGAATACGCCAACTGCTTCGATGAATGGGCATCGGGCTCAAGCTCTTTGTTTCGCGAAGCAAAGCGGGACGTGGTATTGGTTGATCGCTTGACCGGCGCCATCCGGAAACGTCACTCGAGGCGATTAGCGCCGCAATTGAAGAACTCACGCGCGATCGCTCCGCTTTGAGCCTCGTAGAGGCAAATCGAGAGATCGATGGACTCCTGAAGCAGGGGGTGAAAGTGAAAACGCCCGATCGAGATCGGGGCGGGCAAAAGACCGACGTGGTCGCGGTGGTCGATTGGTCGAACCCGGAACGGAACGATTTCTTTCTTACCTCTCAACTCTGGGTGAGTGGCGAACTTTATACCAAACGCCCCGATGTGGTAGGCTTCGTCAACGGACTCCCTCTCGTTCTGATCGAATTCAAGAAACCGGGAGTGAATGTTCGCGAGGCCTACGATAAGAATCTGGCCGACTACAAGGACACCATTCCCCAACTTTTTCACTACAACGCGTTCTTGCTCGTTTCCAACGGCACCCAATCGAAGCTAGGCAGTCTTTCGGCGAAATGGGAGCATTTCTCGAATTGGAAAAAGATCGAGAGCGAAGAAGAGGTAGCAACGGTATCGCTCGATTCGATACTAAGGGGCACTTGCGAGAAAAGCCGCTTGTTGGATCTGGTCGAGAACTTCACCCGATTTTCGGAAAGCAAGGGGGCCGTCGGCAAGATCGTCGCCCGCAACCATCAATTCCTTGGAGTGAACAAAGCTGTCACGGCTCTCCAGAATTCCGAAGACGGGCGCGTCGGCGTCTTTTGGCACACTCAAGGCAGTGGCAAGAGCTACTCGATGGTCTTCTTCGCCGAGAAGGTTTTTCGAAAACTGAAAGGCAACTGGACGTTCGTCGTCATCACCGACCGCACGGAACTAGACGACCAAATATACCGGACCTTCTCGACCTGCGGCGCAGCGACCGAGGGACACTGCCAGGCGACCAGCTCAAGCCATTTGAGAGAACTGCTCGCCGAGGATCATCGGTATGTCTTTACCTTGATCCATAAATTCCGGACCGAGCCGGGAACCCTCCATCCCGTGCTTTCAGAACGCGATGATATCATAGTCCTCACCGACGAAGCGCACCGCAGCCAATACGACACCTTGGCCATGAACATGCGCACCGCGTTGCCGAATGCCAAGTTCCTCGCCTTTACCGGGACACCGCTCATCGTGGGCGAAGAGCGGACGCGCGAGGTGTTTGGCGACTACGTCAGCGTATACGACTTCAAGCAATCCGTAGACGACGGGGCGACCGTTCCTCTCTTCTATGAAAACCGTACTCCTGAACTTGGGATCACCACTCCCGAACTGAATTCGGAGATCTATCAAGTCATCGACGACGCCGGCCTAGATGACCAACAGGAGGAGAAGCTCGAACAGGTTCTTGGGAAACGATATCACCTCATAACGCGGGACGATCGGCTCGATACGGTCGCCAAGGACATCGTCCATCACTTCCTCAATCGTGGCTATCAGGGCAAGGCCATGGTCGTTTCCATCGACAAGCTGACCGCCTTGAAAATGTACAGCAAAGTGCAGGCGGAATGGAAGACTGAGACGAAACGCGTCATCGCAGCGCTTGAGCGGCCAGGAATCGGGGGAAATGAACGAGATGCCCTCCAAACCCGTTTGTCCCTCTTGATGGATACCGACATGGCCGTAGTCGTTTCTCCCGGACAGAACGAAATTCAAATGGCGAAAGCGAAAGGCTTCGATATTCTTCCTCACCGGGAACGGATGGTGAAGGAAGATCTCGAAACCAAGTTTCGCGACCCGGACGATCCCTTCCGCTTGGTCTTCGTCTGCGCCATGTGGCTCACCGGCTTCGACGCGCCGAGCTGTTCCACCCTCTATTTGGACAAACCGATGCGGGGGCACACGCTCATGCAGACCATTGCCCGAGCCAATCGCGTTTTTGGCGATAAAGTGAATGGGCTGATCGTGGACTACTCCAACGTTTTCCAAGAACTGGAACGAGCGCTCGCTATCTACGGCTCGGGACAAGCGGGCGAACTGCCGGTCAAAGACAAAACGGAACTTGTGAACGCTCTGCGAATCGCGATCGAGCAAATTAGCGCCTACTGTCAGCGACATGATGTCGATTTGAAAAGGGTTGAGACAGAACCGAAAAGTCACTTCTTAACGGCTGTCGACCATCTCGCTCGCAATGATGCGATAAAGGACGACTTCCTTGGTCAGGCCAACGACATCAATCGCCTCTACAAAGCCGTGATGCCCGACCCGATCATTCCGGAACTGGCGCCCCGATGCCAGGTCATCCAGGAACTCGCCAATGCTCTGCGAGCCCTCAAAGAGCCGGCAGACATCGCGGATGTCCTTGAAGAAATTGAAAAGGCTCTCGATGGAGCCATCGTTGCAGAACCCGGTTTGGGGCCGGGGGAAATAGCGGCGACTTTAGACCTGAGCAAAATCGACTTTGAGGTTCTCAACAAAAAATTCTCCAAATCGAAAACCAAGAACACGGAAGCGCAAAAGCTCCGCACATTGATCGAGCAGAAACTCAATAATCTGATCCGGCTCAACGCGAGTCGGCACAACTTTCTGGAACGCTTCCAGAAGCTGATCGAAGAATACAACAAAGGAGCGAAGAGTATCGAATTGCTTTTCGAAGAGCTCGTAGCCCTTTCCAAAGATCTCACCGAAGAAGAGAATCGCCACATGCGTGAGAATCTAATCGAAGAAGAGCTTGCTGTATTCGATATTCTCACGCGCCCCGGACCCGAACTCGATCCAAAGGAAACCGATACCATTAAAACGGTCTGCCGCGACATGGTCGCCAAGCTCAAGACCGAGAAGCTCGTACTTGACTGGCGCAAACGACGCACCACCCGAGCTTCCGTGAGAGTGGCTATCGAGAAGATGCTCGATGACGGCCTTCCTGAGAAATACACCGTCGATCTTTTCGAGCAAAAATGCGGCGCTCTTTTTCAACACATGTTGGAAAAATACCCGCAACCGGATCGCAATGTTTACTCAGGCGACGTAGCCTAGTCGAGAGGGCCGGTTCCTTTTAGATAGTCTTCTTCAT
>JAUHWE010000494.1 GCA_030424825.1 Verrucomicrobiia bacterium | reverse complement strand
AGGGTGATGCGGTGGAGTTGGAGGGGAAGGCGATTGCAGCGGTCCCGCTTAGCTCGGTGGGTAATTTAGAAAGGACGGTTCAGGTCATCGTATTTCCTGCTTCTCCACAGTCGGTGGGTTCTCCGCTATCGCTGTATTCCGAAGGAACCTACCGAATCTCGGATTCAGAAAGCGTAACGCGGGAGAATTCTTCAGCAACGGTCAATTCTCCGAGTAATCAGAGTGCTATGCCGCAGGAGATCGTTCTTCCCGACGATGCGGTGGGTAAGCTGTTTCAAATATTAGCTGAAAATGGTGAGGTTTGGGGGGCGGACCATTCTCAAAGTGGATTTGGCACACCAATAGTCCTTAAGGAGCTTCATGCGAAGGGGAATAATGAGTATTCGGGAAATCTGGAATTTCCGTATCAGCGCACTTTGCATCCCTTCACGATTCGAAAAAATGGACGAGTATACAGCTTTCAAATACTGAAGAGCTTGGATCCAACTGCGAGTACGCGAGCGGCGATTTATCCACTCTCTGTGGATTCCGATAGTCTCAAGGGAATTCGCGCTCCGGAGTTTCCACTGTCTCCCAAGGTAAACGCGGAATTGCGTGATTCTTATGTACGATCACTGGTGCCCTGGAGAGGCGAAGGAAAGATTTTAGACTATATCCAGGTAAATGGCAGCCTCGTTAATGTCGAAACTTTGGAAGTTGTGTCCGAAGATTGGATCCATGCAGCGGTCAGGCCAATCGAGGACTTTCCGGACCGATTCTACGCGGCCTCTTCATGGGGTTTGTCGGATCGACCGTTTGGAGCTTACTCGGGAGACCGGATCGCAACGCAGGAGCCGAAGTTTAGAAAATCGATCGCTCCGCTTCCCCAAGACAACGTTCCTTCCTGGATCTCCCCGGACTTACAGCGATTCGTTAAAATAAAAGATGGTGATGTCTGGAAAGGCAAAATTGACTGGAAGCTCGAGAAGACGACCGAATTGGAAAATGTGACGAATCTCGAGTTACTGACCAACTGCGAGCCAATCACTTGGTACAGGGACACCCTTTACCTGCGCAATAAATCAGCGACGGAAAACCCTATCATTCGAATAGACCTCGAATCTGGTGATCTCGAAGAGTTGCCCGATTCCCCTCCGTTCGCTTACTATAGTTTTGGCAGTCCAGATGGTCGCTTTCTGTTTACGAGCGACGGTCGAGATGGGTTGCTCCATGTTTTTGACGCAGAGGACCGAACGACCTTCACGATTGATGCCACACGATTGCCGCGTCAATACGGGGGATTGAGGAGAGAGCGTCCGATGCCCTTTGCCGTTCAGCCGACGAACTGGATAAACGAGCACGTATTTAGGACGAAGCAGGGATGGTTCGACTTAAAGAGCAAGAGCCGCCTTTTGTTTAATGAATTTGAAGGGATCATCGATGCGCTGCCAGTGGTTCCTAGGGTCAATCGTGTATTCACGATTCCAGGTCACGTTTACTTGGATGTGGTTGTGTATGGCTACAGTGAAATGGAAAATGGCCAAGCCGTGGTGGATTCCGGTAAATCTTTAAGATTCAGAATTAACCGCCTGACCGGCGAGAGCGTACGGCTTCCTCTCGAGTTCGAGAGCTTTGGAGTTGGAAGTGAAATGGTTTGGGTTGATGAAAATCGCTACGTGTTTGCGAGAATGCAGGGAGGTCTCAGTGAAATTGGTACTTGGATCTACAATGTGGAGACAGGGGAGCACAAGCGCCTCACCCCTTTCTTTCCCAATGGCTCTGCTCGTGCCGAGAATATCAGTTTCGAGCCGGGGCAGACGATCGATTTTCTGCCCGAATGGTTTACGAGCTCATCGCTTCTTGTGCTGCGTGAAAAAAGCAAATGCCTCTTCCGGAGCCAAAAAGACTCGAAAGACGAGTTGATGGTAGTGGATTTATCTGGGGGAAAATTGAGCAGAATGCCTTTCCCAAATAAGGCGAATAGAGGTTCTTCAGGGCTCCGCCAAATCGTTGACTATCCTCTCCAACTAGTTCCATCCAACCATTGAGTTTATAATCTATTCCCGCTAAATCATGAAACGAAAACCTGCTTCACCACTTTTCCTTTCGGTTCTCATCCTCCTCGTCACGGTCGGCGTTTCGACCGTGTGGGTCCCGGATGCGAACGCCAACTTTTTCGACAAGCTTAAAAAGCAAATTGAAAAGGCGGCGGAAGACCTAACAAAAGGAGATGGCCTCAAAAAGGAAGTTGAGCAGCTGATCGACCCGGAAAAGGAAGCAAAGCCCGAAGAGGCAAAGCCAGCCCCTTCAGAAGCGGTCCCAAATGAGAAACCTCAAGTGGTTGTGAGCGAATCGTCGCCACAGCCTAACGCGTCAGTGGATGAGGGTTCAATACCGGACGACGAGGCGCTGATGTGGTCAAGGCAGGAGTACTTTTTCGAACAGCCAAATTATTTTGATTCGATGCCCTTCGATTTTGGTGAGTACCGTAAGATTCCGTCTGTCGACGAGAGTACGTTTTCGCCCCTTTATATTTCCACCTTTAAAGGGCTTCCTCGTTTAGGCGAGTTGCCGAATATCCTTCCGCTCCAGGCGAGTCGTGGTTACCAAGAGACGGACCGCAACCGAAAGCGTGTCGTCGCGGATCGATTGAAGCGCGACGCTGCAGTGTATTTTAACCTCGCTCTGCTTGACCTTATGGAAGAAGAGGCGACGGCGGACAATATAAAGATAGACAATAGTGGCGAACCCGCAAATCGCCAAAAGTCTCCCCGAGATATTTATACAAGTCTGGATGGAAGGTATCGACCTAGGTACCATATACAGAGCCTTGCGGCGGGACTGCTTACACCGAAAGGATATGAAACCTATTTTGCACAACCGGCAGATAGCGTTTCGGCCAAGTCACCAAACCGGTCTACGATTTCATGGGGGGGGACCAATCCGTTCGCCGCTCGCAAGAGCTTTCATAGCTTTGTGGATGAAGAGGTCCCAAAACTCAAGAAATGGTCGAAAGAAATCAGTCGAGACGTTTATGTCGTGGGTTCAGTATACATAGATTCCTATGATTTTAAGCGCAAAGGGATAGAGCTTTCCCTGACGTCTCCAGGTTTCGGTGGGCATATAATGCGTCACTACAGTGGTCCCGAAGAGAAGATCATGAATGCGGATGGAAGTCACAAGGTTCTGCTTACCATGGAAAGCGGCGAAGCTGAGAGAATCCTTGAAAAGTCAAAGTTTATCTATTTTGCGATTGAAGGAAAACTGATCGGTCATGGACGTGGCGCTCGCTCCGGGGGACCCTATTCGGCAACCAATCCAGGTACGGGGATTGAGTACGAGATTACTGGGGACACGATTGAAGTCTATGCCGACGAACTGCTGACTCAAAAGCTCTGTTCGTTTGATCTTTACACTGACAAAGTAGTCGCAATCGGAGCAGGATCAGCGGGTGGAAGTTCGCAAGTCTCAGAAGTGCGAGTGGCTACTCCAGCCTCTGAAAAGTCTGTCGGCGATATTGGCTCGGCTGGAAAATTCGGGAGTGCGGGATCTTCTGATTCTGGATACTTCCGAACCTTTACCGCTCCCGGATCGTCGATAAAACCGCTGACCATCCCGGTCTACAAAGGCAAACTTTGTCCGGATCTCCCTGTGGCTCTAGTGAACCGGAATTCTGTTGAGTATTCGAAACTTGGAAGTAAAGAGAGGCAGGAAGCCTTGGCTCTCTTCAATGAGATTAGGCGAAGCGTGAAATTCTACAATTTGCTTCGCAACATGAAGGTCGCTCGCGAGTACTACGATCCTGAGTGGCTCAAAGAGAATTTTGAAATGAATCGAGTTCCTGGATACGGGACTCAAATGCATTTGGCCTCCTGGTTCGATTTGGTTAAGGAATTGGCCGTTGAAGGACTTACTGAAGAGAGTCTGCCTCGGTATTTTTGTACCGATGGGAAATGCCAACCCAATGAGCTGACTCGAAGCCCGTTTTGGGGTGGAGCTCGACCGATGAGCCAGTTTGCCGCGAGAAGAGCGTTTGGAGAGTTTATCGATAACGAAATGCCCGCTTTTCTGGCGTGGTCTGATCAAATCGACTTCGAGGCGCCCATCGTTTTGGTGGGCACTACGCGAGCCTCGGACTATCTTTTCGATCTTGGGGGCTACGTATTCGATCTGAGTGCGATCTCGGGTATACACGGTTCTTCAGATGAATTTCGGGAGCTATCCATTTTCAAAAGAAGATCCTTCGCAAGTCGGGTGGCGGGAACCGTTCTCTGGGAAGTGGGAGAAGACCAGGCTGAAGCAGTATACAATAGGACGAATCGAAAGCAGCTTT
>JAUHWE010000493.1 GCA_030424825.1 Verrucomicrobiia bacterium | reverse complement strand
TGAAGCTGCGGTGAAGGCGATGACAGCTAAGCTCGAAGGCTACCATTGTTACTTTGTGGCTTCAAAAGACAACTTGGAGCAACGACCGGTTCGGGAAATTATCGAAAAAGAACTGTCCCATTTACCCTGCCATAAACCGCTGGATGAAATGAGTTCTCTGGTCGACTGCTCGACAGTGATAGCGGAACTAGGATGGGAGCAGCCGCAATCCATGGCAGAGTCTCTCGAAAAGTACGGCCCATTTAAACCACTCAGACCTTATGCATAGAATATCTTACTATATACTCTCCTTTTCGCTTTTTGCTATCTGGCATCTGTCGATGCCGTTGGCAGCTCAAAACAGGTCCCTTCGTCAGGCTCAGGACAAGCCGAATGTTGTCCTTATCCTGGCGGATGACTTGGGGATTGGGGATGTCTCTGCCTTCAATGAAAACGCTGCTTGGAAGACACCCAATATCGATCGAATTGCAGCGCGGGGAATGTTGTTTTCGGATGCCTACTCGTTATGGAATTTTGACGGGAAGGTATAACTGGAGATCGACACTCAAGAAGGGTGGGTACAATGGGTACTCAACTCCATTAATTGAAGACGAGCGTACCACCCTTGCTGAGCTTTTCAAGGAGCAAGGTTATCAGACGGCATTGGTGGGCAAGTGGCATCTTGGATGGAATTGGCAGTTCAAGGGTACGAGAAAGGAAACGTTTGATGACCGGACGGTGCCTGTAATCGATTTTAGCCAAGCCATCAAAAATGGTCCGGAAGACCAAGGGTTTATCTACTCGTTTGGAACGATGGCGTCTCTCTCGTCTCCACCATTCGTCTGGGTTGAAAACAGTGTGCCTACCTCGATCCCCAAGGAAGTGTCGGTTAACTATGACGAGAAGGCATTCTGGCGGAAAGGTCCCCGAGCGGATGACTTTAATCATGCGGAGGTTCTGTCTACGATCACGGATAAGTCGGTTAAGTACATTCAAGAACAAGCAAGGAGTGAAGATCCCTTTTTTCTATACGTGGCGTTGACGGCCCCGCATGCGCCTATCATTCCGACAACGGAGTTTATTGGAAAAAGCAATACGAACGCCTATGGAGATTTTGTCCTTCTCGTTGATCACGTCGTGGGCCAGATCGTCGATGCGATTTCCGGAGAGGAACGATTGGAGAACACATTGGTGTTTTTCACGAGCGACAATGGTCAGTCGCCCCGTGCGGATTTCGATGATGATGAGCTTCCTTTGGCAGGGCACAATGGGAGCTACATTTATCGCGGGAAAAAATTCGACATATTTGAAGGAGGGCATCGCGTTCCGTTTATTGCCAGTTGGCCGGGCAGGATAGAGGAGGGCACCCGGTCGGACGAAACAATCTGCACGGTTGATTTTATGGCGACCGTTGCAGAAATGCTAAAGGTCGATCTGCCGGATGATATGGGCGAGGATAGCTACAGCTTTTTGCCAGCGCTACGGGGAGATAAACACGATAAGCCGATTAGAGAGGCGATGATAAACCACTCCAACGACGGGCGTTTTGCCATTCGTCAAGGGGATTGGAAACTGATCCTTTGGCCCGGTTCAGGTGGGTGGGCCTTTCCTGCGACTGAAGAGGACATGAAAGACCTGCCTCGTTTCCAATTGTACCATTTGGGCAAGGACCCCGGAGAGACTAAAAATCTAGTATCCAAATATCCGAAGCGAGTAGCCCAAATGAAAGCATTGGCTGTGAAATACGTAACGGAAGGCCGGAGTACGCCCGGTGCTCCACAGAAAAACGACGGACCCGAACGCTGGCCGGAACTGGAGTGGATGAGCGAATAATTATTTCGGGATCGCGAAGGGACACAAGAATCTCGGTCTTGGGTTGCGATCGCTAGCACGTTTTCCCGTTGGCCCCTCGCAATGGCAGGGTTCGACGACCCTCCATGCGGTGGGTTGACTGCCGTAACGGACCCTCCATGTGCATCTCCGCTCCGCCGCGTCCGTTGAAAAATGGAGTTGCGGCTCGCCGGGCTCTACCTGCCTAACTGGGGTTCGATTTCCATGGCTGAAGATAACTTTGTTACCGTTCAGCACAGGAGCTAACCGCAACTAGAGGGCTCTATTACTTGCTCTCAAGGAATCCCGGTCTATACCCGCCGCGTTTGGTTCCTTGGCTCAGGGGCTTTCCAAGGCAATATGCTAGAATTGGAGGGAGAGCCGTTTGCCTTTGGATTAGACTGATTTGTTTACCTGCCTGTATTCTGCAATTCGACGTTAGGGGGGTTGCCTTTTTGAGGCAGCTCCTAACTCTGATTTGCTGAATGAGCGGATTTTAAAGGAGGGACAGGTTTCCAGTGCTCTCACGGGCAAACCTTAGGCCTAGCTCAGGGACGATTAGGTGCCTGTGCTACTCTTAAAATTCGACGACTTGCAATAAATCCATCTAAGTGGCGTTAACCTTAATCGTAAAACACCTTCGTAACCCAGATTCACAAAGTATGTCAGAACAAGCGAAAATTGATAAAGGAGAAGCGATCGTTGAACGGATAAGTTCAGCGAGGGAACAGATTTTCTCCGAATTGCATAAGGTCATCATTGGTCAGAACGAAGTACTGGAACAGATGGTCATTGGCTTGTTGAGTGGGGGGCATTGCTTGCTCACGGGGGTGCCCGGTTTGGGTAAGACGCTGTTGGTGCGGAGCATCGCCGATACGTTCTCGCTGGCCTTCAAGCGTATCCAGTTCACGCCGGACTTGATGCCGGCGGATATCATTGGTTCGGAATTCGTGGACGAAGACCCGGCGACGGGTAAGCGGACGTTTCGTTTCGTCGAAGGGCCGATCTTTGCCAATATCGTGTTAGCGGATGAAATTAACCGTACGCCGCCCAAAACTCAGGCGGCGTTGCTAGAGGCGATGGAGGAGCGTCAGTTGACGGCGGCTGGGGAAACCCATTCCTTGCCACCCCCGTTTTTCGTGTTGGCGACTCAGAACCCGATCGAGCTGGAAGGTACCTACCCCTTGCCGGAGGCTCAGCTGGACCGCTTCCTGTTGAATATCTACATGGATTATCTGCCGAAGAAGGACGAGGCCAGTATGGTGGCATCGACTACGTCTTTAAAGAGCGAGCGCCCTCAAGCGGTTTTCTCTGGGGAGGAAATAATGGACCTGCAGAAGCTGACACGGCAGGTGCCGGTCGCCATGGAGGTGGTCAGGTATGCCGTAGATCTCGTTTCGGCGACCCGTCCCACGCTCGCGGATGCGAGTCCCTTGGCTAAGGAGAAAATCAAGTGGGGCGCGGGCTCGCGAGCGTCTCAAGCATTGGTGTTGGCGGCTAAAGCTCGGGCCTTGCTCGAGGGACGCTACACGGTGGCGATGGAAGATGTTCAGGCCTTGGCGCTGCCGGTGCTGCGTCATCGAATCATCCCGAGCTTTAATGCGGTGGCGGAAGGAATCACTTCGAAGGAGATTATTGAAGAACTGTTGGTGTTTGTTAAAGCGTGATGAATGAAGTGGGCACAGGAATAATTCCTCCGTCGCTTTCCGTTTTATACTGGAGGGCGTTACATGCTAAACAAATGCGGCATAGCGCAAGCGCTAGCCCTACGGTTGCAAGTGATTGTAGGGCCGGCGCTTGTGCTATGCCACAGAACCTCGGGAGTACTATTGAAAAGTTAAATTTGTGATCCACTCAGTATAACTTCCCTTGAAATTCGATTAAATTAATGACGGTTTCCCAACAGGACTTGCTCGATCCCGCTTACTTGGCGTCGCTGAAGGATTTTCAGCTGATGTCGCGGGTGGCCGTGGATGGTTTTATGGCGGGGATCCATCACAGCCATTCTCATGGAGCCGGTATGGAGTTCCTGCAATACCGGAATTATTCTCCAGGGGAAGACCTGAAATACTTGGATTGGAAGGTCCTCGCGAAGTCGGACAAGCTTTATACCAAGGTCTTTCAAGAAGAGACCAATATGAATTGCTACTTCGTTCTGGATACAAGCGCGTCGATGCAGTATCAAGGGAATCGAGCTGCGTGTACGAAACTTCACTACGGCTGTATGGTTGCCGCTTGTATCGCCCAATTGGCGTCACGCCAGGGCGACAATGTGGGACTATTCGCCTACAGTGATCAATTGCACGAAAGTGCCGAAATGGGGGGGCGTTTGGGACAGGTCGACCGCATTCTCCAGGCATTGACCCGATTGCAGCCGATGGGGAAGGCGCAACACGAACCGATGCTTCAGTCGTTTCTCCACCATTTTAAAACCCGCGGGACGGTGATCTATATCTCCGACATGTTGGAGGGTGAAGGGGTTTTGCCGAAGCTATTGAGGAATTTTCGAATCAATAAAA
>JAUHWE010000492.1 GCA_030424825.1 Verrucomicrobiia bacterium | reverse complement strand
CGGCATAGCACAAGTGCTAGCCCTACGAAAACGCGCCTTCTCTAAATGGCAAGACGATCGCGCGTGCCGGGCGTAGCCTGTAAGGCGAAGACTGGTCACTCGCCGCCGCACTACCGAAGATTTTCATAGACACCGTACCGATTTCCTCCTTCACCAAGCTATCTCTCGAAATCGATCACTACTTTGATCGACTTGTCCTGCCGGTCCACAAAAAGCTCATACGCCTTTTGGGCCTCGTCAAACGGAAGCGAATGCGTCAACAGGGGCTTCAAATCAACTTCACCTTCAGCGATCATTTTGGCGGCCTCCAAAAAGTCTCCCGCATCCTTAGCGCCCACGGAATGTTGAATGGTCAAATTCTTCATGAAAGCCTTCCCTAAGGCGTAGTGGTCTCGGTATTCATGGTCCACGACACCAAACGCGAAAAGCGTTCCATCTACTCGCGTTAAATCAATCGCCTCATTGATCGCAAGTTCCCCATGCCCAATCGCCTCAATCACAATGTCGGCCAAGTCTCCTCCAGTAATCTCCGAAAGGGCTTCTTGGACATCCGTCTCATTCGCATCAATGAGATGGTCTGCCCCCAGAACGCGACCGGCATCGAGTCGATACTTAAGTCGATCAATCCCAATCACCGCCGCCGCACCCTTCAATTTCAGCAAGGCATTAAACATGAGCCCAATCGGGCCTTGACCGAGAACCGCTACGGTCTTTCCGGACACATCCGGCATTTTACGCCATGCGTAGAGCAATGTTCCAAACGGCTGTGCCAGAAGAATCTCCTCTTTTGAAACGGGACTTTGCGGCAAGGGAAACACGCGATTCTCCGGCAGAGTCAAGTATTCAAAAAATCCGTACTGATGAAAAGGAAGCGCAAGGACGAAATCGCCTTCCCGGAACCGGTCGGATGCCGACTCGGTAACGACGCCTACGCATTCGTGTAGCGACAGACCTACTGGGAGCGGATAAACCTGGTCGCGTTCATAGGTCACGTGACCGTAGGGACTGCGTTTCCCCTCGTCACTCAGTCTCTGCTGATCATATCCGAAGTATGGAATGTCCGAACCGCACAGGCAGGTCTTTTGTAATTTCACCTGAACATCCCCTGACTTCAAGCGGGGAAGACCCACTTCGATAATTTCCGCTCTGCGCGGTCCAGTAATTTGTACGGCTCTCACGGTTCGAATTGAGCACGATCAATCCCTGCAATGCAACTTCGGATCAACAAATTTGGGGTTAGGGCCGACTGGAGCACAGGTTAGACTATTGCGTTTTCTGCGGTCGTCGCAAACAACGCCCCTACAGTCCGGGCTTGAGCAATTCGTCACTCTCTACCGGAAGGAACCGCCCACGAATGGTATTGAACGAATCGTTATCTTTGCCATGTCCCGCACCGGTAAAATTCAGCGTGAACGAATTCCCGTCGAGCCATTTGGTCGCGAAGGCGATGAAAAAAACGTTGTTCTCCCAGGCGATCTCGCTGCCCTCTCTCTGATTTCCAAAGGGAGAGTCTCGGTCAAAGTATTTTACCGTGGACCAAGGGCCCCAAGGGTTGGGGGCGTCAAATATCCCCAGTCTTCCTTGCGCATTTTCATCGTGCTGGGTCGTCAGTACAACCCGCTTGAAATAGGGATTGTAACATGCTGCCAAGCACCAGCCGACCCCATTTGGATCCTCGAAAACGGGAACTTTCGCATCGAGGGGTCCCCACTTTGGGCTTCCCTCGGCATCAAAGCCACAGAAGAATTCGTGAGCCGTTTTATTTGAAAAGAGTCTGTCTTCAGAAACTCGCGACAAATACAGCACCCCGGGCTTATGAACGATCAATTCCTGCCCGTTCGGTCCTTGTTGTTCCATTTCCTGACTCTGCGGCTTGATGAAATAAGAGTAGACGAAATTACCATACTCAGAAGGAACACCCGCGTTGTTTCTTCCAAAATTCAGGAACGTGGGGATGGTGAGGTCCTCGGACTGTTGAAACTTCCAGTTCGCTTTGCTCCAGCTCACCCCGAAATCATCTGATCGGGCAAGCTCAATGTATTCGTAGTGATTTCTGTAGTCCTTACCATCTGGCTTGTCCGGAACAACCCACATGTACAGGATTGAATCAATGCATATCATTCCCCAGCTTTTGCCATCGAAAGTCGCGGGAGATTGAGCATTTAAACCACCCCAGACATTATACCCCCGATAATCTCTCGCCGTGCCTTCAATTCGTGCCACGCCCAGCCCCACTCTACCCTCACTATTGGTTCCACCAAAGCCGCCCCCATCGCCCCATGCACCATACAGATGATCGTCCGCAGCCCAAGCCAATTGGAAATTATCACTTCCCTGAGCAAATCTCTGGTGTGTGGACCAGTCTAACTCGATCCCTTTGATGGCAGAACTTTCTGGATACGGAATCGCCTGAGGTGCCCGATTAAATGGTTTCACGACATACAAACAGATACCTACCGCCATTGCGCCTAAACCAATCGTTATTACCTTGCCACTCATTTTTCGTATTTAGAATAGGGGTCTTTTAGCGCCTCCCTTCGAAGGCCTTCACCATGCTCATGAAATGACGGCGAGTACCTCTTTTGACAAGCGTCAATGAATCGGGTAGACCTCTTCTAGGGAGTTTAAGATCGAACTCTTCGGAAACGTTATAGCACGAGATGAATGCTCTCCCTCAAGCTTTCGCAAAACCGGCACTTCTAAGAAGATGCACTGACAACGAATAAAGTGCCCTAAAAGTCTGATAAAGCGGATTTCCAATGCAAGGGGGGGTGTCACGAACGACGAGTCATAGTGCACTTTTCTGAATCCCGAAGCCATCTGTTTTCCGTATAAATCCTTAGGCGGACGCCCCTCATAATTCGCTTTCCGACACGACCGCTATACTCGATTCTTAGCCCACTAGGTATGCCCCAACCCCGATCTCTAATTATCCACATTCTCGCTTTCGCGATCGCCGCGTCCGTGCTGGCGGGGCCTCGCAAGCCGAAGACTCTCGCTCAAAAATTCTTTTTCAAACCGGACATTGAGGATGCCCGGGTTTCTCCGGGCAACCGGTCACTCTCCTATATTGGGAACCATGGGCAGCGTGCCCTTTTCAACTACGATTTCGAGACAGGGAAAAGCCGCAGTGTGGAGGCGGAGAGAGGAAACCAAATATACGACTACTATTGGGTTAGCCCAGATCAGGTTATCATTTTTGCCGAAAAGCTCGGGATACCGGTGGAGGTCTTTTCTGCGAGTAGTCGCTTCACCGCCATCAAACCTTGCGACTACGTCCAAGTCTACGACCTGCTTCCTGACACTTCAGACCAGATCCTCATCAAGGATACTGATAGAAGTGAAAAATTTTTCGATCTAGAGCTGTTCAATGTCGAATCCGGATCCCGCAAACTAGTCGCCAAAAACCCAGGACACATCATCAGCTGGATTACGGACAAGGACGGATTTGTACGCATTCGCCAGTGGGTCGATGAAAACGAAGACGACCGATTCGAATACCGACTTAATGAGGAGACCGAATGGAAAGAGATCCATCTCGGCACCGACTTATTTGGGGTTCTCTTTTTGAACGAGCCCGAAAAAGTGCTCTCTTTCCATCGCCCTGTGGGGAAGGACCGTGTAATCGCTCGTGCTTTTGACTGCGCTAGAAACGAATTCTATGGCCCAATAATTGAGGATCCTGACTACGATCTTATTCCCGAAACCTATATTCTCGATCCAGAAACGGAAGATACCTTTGGCTTCAGTTACCAGTCCGATCGCCGCCGTACGATCTGGTTCAAGCGCGAGCACCATAATATTCAGGAGAAAGTTAACGCAGCTTTCCCCTACACGCAAAACGACATCCACGGATTCGCTCTCGATGACACCCACGCCGTTGTGCGTCGACACAGCGACCGCAATCCTGGCGAGTGGCTCCTCTTTGAGATTGCTACCGGAAAATCCCAATTGATCGGCCACGAGCGACCTTGGATTGACCCCGATGATACCGCTTCAACCCAATCAATCACTTTCCCTAATCGCGAAGGTACCGCGATACACGCCCTCATTACTCGACCGCCAAGAGGCGTCACGCCCAAAGGGCTCTTCACCATGATCCATGGTGGACCACGGGCACGCGATTACTGGGGCTGGGATAGCGAAGCCCAATATTTCGCCGCCCTCGGATACACTGTATTGAAAATAAACTACCGAGGCTCAAGCGAGTATGGCCTTGAGTACAGTCCTTACAATCACCTTGACGCGATCCGAAACGCCATCATCGACGTTGCCGATGGTGTTCGCTGGGCCATCAACGAGGGCTACACAAAATCAGGCAAGGCCGCCATCTACGGCTCCAGCTT
>JAUHWE010000491.1 GCA_030424825.1 Verrucomicrobiia bacterium | reverse complement strand
TTTCATACACTGGCAGCCTCGCAAGGGGCTGCCGACCTTCCAACTCAAATGTTCAACCCTTACCTCAAGTGCCGCGCAGCGGCTTCGTTCAACAAAGCAGTCGACTCAATGAGTGCTGACGCACCCACCGAGTCACCTAAGCGCTCAAACTAGGATTTACGATCGACCGCCACCCCCTGTTGACCCCTTGGCGGGAAATGTGACTGCGGGGTTAGCCGGTGGAGAATATTGAGGTTTGGATTTGTTTTTGCTATGTTCGTCTGTCGACTCTTGTTCTCGGTACAATGAGTTCCGCATCACGGTAGGTTTATGGTTGTACTAATTGGGGTATAAGATACCCCTTGTTTAAGGGTGTTACGTGCTGCGGTTTCGTCCAACTTATCGGGTAGGGCAATGTCTGCTCAACTAGGCTCCATATCCACCACTCATTGTTCGTCAGGTTTATATGGATTTAAAGTAAAGGAGATCTAGCAGCGGCTGGGATAAAATTGCGAAGTATGAGCACTAGGGAAGACCTATCTGCTAAACGTGCCGTTTTTGACGAATAAGATTTACCATGCATTGCGACATTCTTGACAGTTTTTATCTGAAACCCAATGGAGAGGTCCCTTGTGAGGACGATATCGGGGAGTGCATCACTTTGGGAATCGTTGCCGATAGCAGCGAGAGTTGGTCGCCGTCGCGTTTCTTTCAGAACGAGAAGTACCAGAAACTCATAAGCGCGGCAGAGCGCAACGATCTGCCGTGGGGAGACATCTGTCGGAAATGCGCGCACATGCAGCCAAGGGAGTGGAAATCCCGTTTGCTCAAGCGAAGGATACGAAAGCTTCAGCTCGAACCTACGATGCTATGCACGCTTAGGTGCCCTGCGTGCGGCAACCGTGACCAACTCAAGCTTAGGGGAGGTGAAAGAACGATGACATCAAGCTTGCTCGAGCGAGTCTTGAGGGGATTCAGGGAGGAGAGGTATCGGATAGACTACGTTGAGTGGGCGGGGCAGGGGGATCCCCTTTTACACCCGAGGATTTCAGAGCTTGTAGAACTGGTAAGGAGCTATTTCCCGAAGACGCTCCAGCGGGTGATAACAAACGGCAACTACGATTTCAAGAAGACGATGAAGGGTGCATTCGTTGAGAATATCGTCGTTTCGTGCGATGGAGCGATTCAGGAAAATTACGAACAGTATCGAATACGTGGAGACGTGCGTAAGGTTTTTCGTTTCATGAAAAATGCCCACGCTTATTCGCCGAAGACGAAAATAATCTGGAAGTACATACTGTTCGAGTTCAACGACACTGACCGGGAAATAATTCTAGCGCAGCGGATAGCGAAAGCGTGTGGTGTTGGGGAAATGCGATTTGTGGTGACTGCGACAAAATTCCGTTCCGAGAGGTTTCACCTTGCCAACGCTCACGAGTTGCCAGTGAGACATCCACGGCTCTCGGTCCGTCTCAATCCTCTCGTATCTAGGATTGATCAAATGGGTAAGCCTATGCGTCAGAGTATGCCGCGCCGTTTTCAAGCATTCGCCCTTCATGCCTATCGCTTGCTTCCAACGAGGCTCCTGTTGGGTTCGGGGTTCGATAGAGTATTCACTACAGAGCACAACCACACCAATCATCTAGTGGTGGAGGCTTGGGTTCTTTTTGTAGGATCGCGAAGAAGGCTGCCCGTCGAGCTTTTCTTGGAAGGTCAACGGGTGGCTCGTCAAGAGAGGCCGTTGGAGTGCCAGAACGCCATTGAACGGATGCTGAAGATTACGGGCTGCCATCTCTGCAGGTTTCGACTGTCATGCGAATTGAAAGCTGCTTTGCCGTTGAATGTACGTCTGCTCATCCGTTCAGAATCCGGGGTAAAGGTGCAAACGCTTGTTGGGGGAATGATTGTTTTCACCAAATCCTTGGTTTCACGCTCACCAAAGGGAAAATTGGTTGGCCAGGCATCCTGATAGACGATCGGTGTCAAGGTTGAGGCAGATGTCTCTTCAGTATCCGGAAATGATCGACAAATTTGTCAAGACGCTCCTCGGCCTGTTTCCACGGACGCACTGCGTGGGGTTTTCGGGATGGAGGGTATGATAGCGTTTGGGATCATTTCGGTGGTCTTCCAGCTCTCGAGCTCTCTATCCGCAGGGTAGTTGACGATTTTTCGTTCCGCTGATCACACTCAGATTAGCCGCTGTAATTTTAGTTCATTATTTCGGCTTCAACGGCTTAATTTGACTTTCCTTCATGTTGAAGTTCAGTAGAAATACCAAGTTAAGGAATCCAGACTACAGGTTAGGGGCTTGTACGGTCTATATCTGTATTTGGTTGCTGGAACCAGTTCTCCAGAATGATTGATCCAAAAGATATAATATCCGAGTATTCACCTGAGGAAATTTGCGAGGGGGCAGAAGCCTACTATGCGGCGAACTCTGATCCACGTCTCCATATTCAAAAGCCTTTCCGTTCGTTCACGGAAGCTGCCGAATCTTTGGAAAAACTGGGGATTCTCCTAAGTGAAATGAAACTAGGGCGAGGGATGCGAGTGCTAGATTTCGGAGCAGGTACCTGCTGGATTTCTGCTTATTTGCAACAAATGGGCTGCCATGTCACATCTTGCGACCCCTCGAGTACTGCGTTGGAAATCGGAAGGAAACTGGTAGAAGCAAATCCGTTTATAGAACACGACACCGCCCAATACCTTCGATTTAACGGTCGAACGATCGAAGCACCAGACGGTACTTTCGATCGGATCCTATGCTATGACACGCTACATCATGTTCCTAACTGGAGAGATATAATTACGGAGATGGTTCGAACTCTGAAACCAGGAGGAATCGTCGGATTTAAAGAGCCTGGCTACAAACACTCATCTTCCACTAGTGCTCAGGCTGAGATGCGTAACGATATTGTCTTGGAAAATGACATACATTTGGATGAAATTGTGGATTTCGCGAGTTTAGAAGGTCTAGATTTTTTGGGATGGAAAGCTGTCTTTCCCCGCTGTTTCGATTTGCAAGAATACAAAGTTGCGACCAAAAGGTCGATTTTCAATTTTGGTCGTTACTTTTTAAAAAAGAAGCTTTTTCGATCATTTAAGCAATGCTTGGGAGACAACAGCATTTTCTATTTTTCGAAAGGACCTGCTATCATAGATTCAAGGGCCGGAGAGTTTTTGGTTGCGACAATAGAACCCGTGTCCGACCGATTTTTTCTAGAAGCGGAGAAAAATAGTTGTCTCGAAGCATTAGTAACGAATTCCGGTAAAGCTGTATGGCTCAATGAAACCGAAGATTTATTCGGAACCGTTATGCTAGGCATTCATTTGTACGATGTATCGGGAAAAAAGCTAAACTTCGACTGGGCGAGATCTCGCCTTCTGAAGAGCATATTGCCTGGAGAATCCGTTACGTTAAAAGTGGATTGTCCTCCATTGCCTAAAGGAAACTATTTTGTAGAGTTCGACTTGGTCTCCGAGCAAGTATGTTGGTTCGAGTATGCTCGTTCCTCAAACTCAACTCCGGTTCGTGTCTCGCTTGTTGTGGCTTAGTCGATCAAGGGATGGAAGAAATCATTCGCTAAGCGGTTATGTTTCGCCAGCAACGCCTCGATGCTCTTCCAGGACAGTTTACCGACATCGAGATATCCTGTAATATCTACTGATCCGTGCACCCGATGTCTCAGTCGTGGAGGGGGAACTATGGGAAACTCGTGGTGGCTCGGGCGTAGTTTCTCGATGAGGCCAAGAAAAAGAAATCTTACTTGAAGAACCAGATAGCTTATCATTTGTCTAGTTGAGTTCCCGGTAGGCGATGATTAAAATAATCTTGTGGTTAGAGGATTCGCGCAATGGCTTCTTTGAGAAAGAGATTGTTTTGGGAAAAAAACGGTTATGCCACCAACCATTAGAATAGCTATCAGATTTTTGCTCGCCAAAAAGCGCTCCATGTTGATGAGCCTGGCGGGGATTGTTTTCGGAGTGGGTTTTTTCATATCCACTCAAGCCCAGCTTAGCGGTTATCAGGAACTGTTCATTGAGACCATTCTGGGTACGGACGGGGCTATCCGGATTGAGGACCGCATCCAGGATTCAAGCGTCTTCGTGGCGGCCCCGTCGTCGAAAGGCACCGATACGAATTTTTTCATTACCGATAAAAACAACCGTCGATTCGTTGAAGGCATCGAGCATCCGGAAACGGTGATCGAGGCGATTAGCGAACTGGAGAATTTCGAAGCCGCATCCCCGGTGATCAAAGGAAGCATTCAACTGCAGAGTCCGCTCCGGAAAGACAACGGCCAGGTCTACGGGATACTGGTCGACGAGCATATCGCGGTTTCCGCCCTTGAGGACCAGATCCAGCTAGG
>JAUHWE010000490.1 GCA_030424825.1 Verrucomicrobiia bacterium | reverse complement strand
TTCCCTCATAACTAAGAAATCCAGCTGCCGTGACCAATCCCGTCACCAACGCCATTGCCAATAACAATGTGCTCGCAAGGCTGACCGCGCTACTAGACACTTCTCCCGGATTCCACGTAGCGGGGAACAGAGACGTTTTTACCGATTCAAGCCAAACCCTCAACAGGTCCCGATTATTCGTCCAGTCTAGGTTTTGTTCACTAATCTTCTCGAAAATCTTACGATCACGTTTGTCGATTTCCCCCGGCGAATCAGTTGCTTCGAGACGAATGGCGTACTCAAAATCAACCAAGTCTTCAAATGACCAGGGATTCTTTGCTGATTTGGCTCGATTGCGATTCATGCGTGGGCGATTTTTCCAGTACCGCTCTCCCCCTAACGTCTATTCATTTGAACCGCTTGTCGAGCTCTCGATAGCAATTCAAATTTCTGAATCACGACGCAACCGAATCCACAACCTACTTATGGCCCGACTACTCGGTGACAAGCTCTCCCGAGCCGCCCCAATTCTGAGGCAGATCGACATAGTGCGGTAAACCATCCTCAATCTGAATGACACTTTCTTCACAGTGAATGTGACACATCGGGTCATGAATGTACCCAGATTTTGATAACAGCATTGCGTAAACCACGGTATGCCCCTTCGCTTTGCGATTAAAAAGTCCGGTACCGCAGTTTCGGCGTATCCCTGAAGAAAATTCTCTCCCTGAGTAACGGTGACATTTTCGTTTCGCCACAACGCCCACGCATTTACAGGAGCGGCATGCCACCTCCTACAAGATTCACAGTGGCATATCCCTGCCGTTTTCGGCAGACCTACCACTTTCAATTTAACCCTCGCGCACAAACAGCTGCCTTCAAACTCAGTCGAACTCATACCCTTGTTTCTCGGCAAATGCCAGTTGCTTCGAGCTTAATTCCCCTCAAATTTACAATGACTCTTTTCTCTTAACCTTCGATGCTTCCGCGATCGCAAGGAGACGCTGAACCACTTCGGGATTTTCATTAACGACATTCTTCGACTCACCCAAGTCGCGCTCTAGATTGTAGAGCTCCAACTTGTTCGTCCCATGATCGGATTCCGTCCAAGTACGAAGTTCTTTCAAATCTGGCAATCTCAACTTCCAGGACCCCTGTCTTACCGCTTGGAGCTCGTCTCCTTCAAAGTAGAGAAAACCATCCCGGGCCCCTTGAATACTTTCACCCAATAACAACGCCTGTTGGTTCACACCATCGATAACTCGATCCTTGGGGACTCTATCAATTGCCCCGGCTAAAGCCGCAAAGGTCGGAAGCACGTCAAGTGTCGAAGTAATGGCATCTGTAGTACGTCCCGCAGGAACATGACCTGGCCAACGCACCAAGGCCGGCACACGGACGCCCCCTTCCCAGTTGGAACCCTTGGCCCCTCTTAACGGTCCGGCACTTCCCCAAGCGAGCTCGGGACCATCTGTCCATCTAACGTGTTTCGCATTCTTGGTATGCTGCCGATTGATGTCGTTTGACCAAGGTCCATTGTCAGAAGTAAAGAGCACTACTGTATTGTCCTTTAACCCAAACTCCTCAATTGCGGCCAACAGCCTGCCGATCTCCGCGTCCAGTTCTTCCAACGTATCCGCATAGAGGCCGTTCCCCGTCCTGTTTCGAAAGCGTGGCGACGCATCAATCACAACATGCATCATCGTGTGTGCGAGGTAGAGAAAGAATGGTTCATTCCTGTGTGCCTCCAGAAATTCGATACTCTTGTCGGTATACAACTCGCTCAATCCTGCCATGTCCGTGGTGGTTTCCAGCTCCTTGCGATTATCATAAAGTGTGACTTTGTTTCCGTCGTTTGCTCCAAGCGCGCCATAGTAATAGTCGTACCCCTGCGAGTTGGGTACCAGCGCTTCCTGATAGCGCCGTTTGGACATATCCCATTTGCCCACGCATCCGGTCACGTAACCCGCTTCTCGCAAGATCTCGCTCACAAAGACCTCATCCCCATTCGTCGTCCAGCCACCACCAATTCGATGCGGATAGCGTCCAGTCATTAGAGCGCCTCGCGACGGGCCGCAAACAGACTGAGCATAAAACGATGTAAATCGAGTCCCCTCTTCCGCCAAACTGTCTATACTAGGCGTCCGCGCATCAGTTCCACCAAAACAGCCCACATCGCCGTAGCCTAGATCGTCAATGAAGATAATGATGAAGTTCGGTCTCGACGACTGAGCAGCGGAATTGATGGATACGAGTAGGAAAACGAGAATGAGAGGTAAGCTTTTCATAATCTTCAAGACTCCTAGCACAACGCAACCCACCGGCACAATACACAAATCGGTCAATCGCTTTCCAATAAATTCGACCACAGCGATCTATTGAATCACGGGAGTCATTTCAGTTGGTACCCTATGCAATTCCATATTGTCACCATCTGCCGCTCTACCAGTCCCGCCCCTCTTCGTTCCTCCGTCCGCTCTATCCTTAGCTCTACTTTGTTAGATTTCGAACGATTATTATTAGGTCGGGCAACGCCCTACCATTTAACACCTGACAAAGTAGACCTAGTGAGTGTACAACAAGTCTGATTGTTTGAGATTTTGATGTAGGGGCGTCGCTTGCGGCGACTGCACCGTTAGACTTCTATCCACTTGAGTGGTCGCCGCAAGCGACACCCCTACGTGGAGATTCACCTATGAAGCACTCCAGAAACGAATTTCGGAAACGCTGAAAAGCAAAAACTATTCTTCAGGGATCAGCATCTCGGGAAGCGAGATCACCATTAGCCCCTTTGGCCAGATCGGACCTTAATGTGGCCTGGCCGCTACTAGATCGAGATTAACCCATCCTATTCCTGGTTGGATGTACGTATTCGAAATAATTCGACGGACGATACCGAGCTTCGCACGACCGTAAAGCGATGTTCCGCACCCGCGACAGTAATATTTCTATGGTCGTCCGACCAATTCAGTCCATCTACCGAGGATTCCAAATTGTAGACGACATTTTCGATACCCGTCCATGAAACCTCCATCTCAGAGCCCATTAAAGCTAAATTGAGATCAGTCGGCGGCAAAGGCGCAGGTTCTGAATCTGGGATTGGAACTACAATCGACGTTTCGAATATGTCCTCCGCCTTCCACGCGACTAACACGCTTTTCCCTTGGACTATGGCTGTACGCTGTTGCGGGGCCGCTAAATCGCCACCGGAGAAACTCAGCAAATACTCCCTGTCCGTAGAAATCGGAATCGAGTAGCCCCCATGCGTCCCTGTAATCGCAAAATAGGTCCCATCGTCGGGCATCACAGTTACTCCAGACAATCCTTCGCCGCTGTCATAGATCCCATTATCATTATCGTCGTTCCAGACAGTTCCCACTAAAAACTTGTTGAAGTGATCTTGGGCGGAAGATCTCGCGTTCAAATAAACGATACTCGTAACAAGGGGACCAACCGATGTACTTGAGTTGTTTTCTGGAGCCATCGCGATTCCGACATTCGTGCCGCTACTCATCAATCCCGCCCGATGCCCCCGCCCAACCTGCATCCCATCGGGTGTTCCGTTTCCCCAATCGATATTAAAGCCCGCATGCGCGTGGAGAGCGCTACGAGAATAGCTGAAGACACTCGCCCTACCGCCAAGGCTAGAGAAACCCGCATCAGAAACCTTTTGAAACTGGCCATTGTGATCCTGGGCATCTCTCGCGATCAGATCGAGCGAATGAGACTGCGATCCCTCGTATATACGACGATCAAAAGCGGCTGGTTCCATCGGAGCAATCGCCGCGAACTCACTTTTAAGAATACTCAGATTCACATTAAAATAGTGGATCGCGCTAGCCACTTGCGGATCACCCGTATCCGACAGAAACTGTCCCTCCTTAGTAGGGTTCGAGCGAGCACGGTTCATCAGCCAGATCATGGCCTGTTCATTTCCATCTGGATGCGAACCGTCATCGGTCTTGTGCAAGACCCATTCTACGCTGGGTGTTGCGAAGAGGCGAATATCTCCACTGCTATCCGTTGGATCTATCCGAACCGAATCGAAAACGGGTGGATTTTCATTCGGCGACTCCTGTCCGAAAGTTACGTTAAACGAAATCAAGACGGCCATCCCACAAGCCACTTTCCTCCATTGTCTCCAACCGATCTCCCCTATCACAAATTATTGAGTACGCTTTCTCTTCAATTACGAGCAACCTCAATTGCTCTAGATTGAACGCCGTCCTTTCGATTAATTGTATTTTCAAGAGCTTTCAGAAAGCGACCTCCGAACGTTACCTAAGGCCTTAAGCTGGAAATGGAAATTTCCGTCTGTAGTCATCGGAATTCCTATTGCCGATTAGCGATAAAGAAGGCATCTCCGGCGTC
>JAUHWE010000489.1 GCA_030424825.1 Verrucomicrobiia bacterium | reverse complement strand
TACGCGAGCGGGGGTCTGTACGGGCGGGACAAAACGATAGAAGATCTTCGCTCTGAAATTCGTGGGTATGGGGAAGCAGGGTTTACCGGCATGAAAATCAAAGTCGGCGGGCTCTCCGAAAGGGAAGACCTTGAACGGATCGCGGTGACTCGCGAGGCGGCGGGTCCAGATGCCCGTGTCATGATAGACGCCCTTCATGCCTACAGTGTACCGCAGGCGCTCCGCTTAGCGAGAAAAGCGAAGGAGCATGACGTTTACTGGTTTGAGTCACCGGTTTCGTTGACGGATACGGCGGGCCACGCGATTCTAAATACGAAAGGCGGGATTCCGGTATGCGCCAATGAATCCCTCTATGGGTGTAGGTCATTTAGGGATCTTATAGATAGAAGGGGAACCGAGTTTGTCCATTTCGACCTTTGTGTTTGTGGGGGCATTACGGAGGGCTTGAAGATCGCGGCGGTGGCCGAAGCCCATGATTTGCCGATATCCTTGCACTCCGCCAATACGGTCTGTCTCTTTTCCACCAGTATTCACTTTGCCGCATCGGTCCCGAATTGTGACTCGGTAGAGAACCACCAGGTGCACCGATGGCTGAGCGACTACGCGCCGGTGGCAACCATGGCCCTTCAGGACGGGCCCTATGTTTCGCCCCTGGATAGTCCCGGCCATGGTATGGATTTTATTACACCCGATTTTGTGGACCGCGTGACCAAGGAAATCTCGGAAGCATCGGTGTAAGCGAAGGTCCAAATAAGTAGGATTAAATGGATTTCTGTCGTAGGGGCGTCGCTTGCGGCGACCGCAGAAGAAGAGTAAAGCGTCGCCATCCGCGGTCGCCGCGATAGGACAGGTTCATGGCCCTGAGGCTCTCGAACGGGCAAGATGCCTGTGCTACTTTTGGAACAGCGGTTTCAAGGTAGGGCTAGCGCTCGCGCTATGCCGCGTAGGCTTCAACCTGAATCTGTTGTTGGGAATTTTGCAGGCTCCACGCCGAGTTCTCGTCGTGGCTACGGCGGGTTTTTAGATTGATCTGCTTGTGCGGCGCGCCCGGAGGTCGTTGCCCTACCATTCGTCCATTTAACAAAGTAGACTTAAGAGATTAGGACAGGCATCTCTGCCTGTGCTACTTTGCTAGACTTGTCCCATGGCCTCAACTACGGGGACCGTTCCGGCTTCCACCCACTTCCCTGGAACAAGGACAGACATCGGTTTAGCGGGTAGACCACGTTCATTTTGGAATAGCAACTGAGCGAGGGTGTGGACGGCGGTTGAACCGACCTCTGCGGACTCCTCACTGATGCCGCTTAAATACCGTTGAGTCCGGTTTATGTTTGCTTTGACTACCGCCAAATCGGTAGGAATCTTCAGCCCTGCGTCCTCGAAGAAGTGATTCCTGAAAATAGTCTCACAGGTCGTAATGGCAATTTCAGGACGATGCTTTTCGAACCACTCCCGAAACGAATCGGGACGATAGTCCTCACGCCCCGCTGGCATGAATATAGGAATCTTGGGAATGTGCTCGGTTTGCTGAAAAGCGAGGAAACGTGAACTAGAAAGGTGGTTCAGCAAAATGTCCAAGTCTTTGGCGATCATGAGACCGATGCGGGCGTATCCCAATTCGCGAATACGCTTTAGAAGCATGTCCATGTTTCCGTAGTGGTCTGGGCAAACGCGGTGAAACTTTTGTGGAAGGGATCCTGAATTGCAAACCACGATCGTAAATTCGGAAAAGTCGAGCGGGAGATCTGTCAAATCGCGAATCATAGGTACTTGAATGACGCCTTGGATGCCTCGATTCCGAAGCACTCGATTCAAGTCCCCTTTGGCAATTTCCGGTTTGGATAAATCGAACAGATCGGGTTTGAAGCCCATGGCCTCGCATTCGCCAACCACTGCTTCGATAAGTTTTTGGGTGCCCACCCATTCCCCTCCGGGAGGCGTCTCGTGGATGATGCCGATGGTCGCTTGGTAGGTGATGCGTTTGCTGGCCCGTATACTCGCCATGTTCGCGGATACCAGGGGGTTCTGACGATACCCGAGTTTGTCGGCGACCTCCCGAATGCGTTTCCTGGTCTCTGGATTGACCTTCTCGCTGTTCCGAAGCGCTCGTGAAACGGTCATGGCGGAGAATCCGGTATGCCGGGCGAGATCCCGGATGCTAATCGCCTGTATCTTGCTCATGGTACGCGTATCATCCTCATCGCTAGCGTGGAGTCAACTCGTGAGTGGATACTGGGGAAGCACGGTGTTGGGCGGAGGAGCGATACTTATCGCTTTACAAGAGTCAGGAGGAGTTTTAACGTGAAGCATGAATCTTTTTTACCTCCTCGCCCGCTGGGTACTCGTCGCTTCCTTATTATCGATCGCTTCTGTCAACGCGGCGGTTTACATCAAAATCGGTGACATTAAAGGTGAGTCGCAAGCGGCGGGCCATGAAGAGGAAATTGAAGTGCTTTCCTGGTCTTGGGGAGTGACAAGATCTGATACGGGAGAAACCGGCTCGACCCGTACGCGTGGGAGCGCCGTAGTTCTCGATCTGGAGATCTCGAAAGTATTGGAGAAATCAACGCCTAAGCTTTTCGACGCCTGCGTGAAGGGCACTAATTTGCCGGAGGCCGTTCTGGTTATCGAGAGGCAAGGTCAAACAGGCAACTTCAAGGTATTGGAGATAACCTTGTCCAATGTGAGAATTACTGCCGACAGCCTTGCCGGATCCACAGAGGCCATCGAAAACGTTAGTATGAATTTCGAGGAAATTGAGATGCGCTACTTTGTCCAAAACCAGGATGGAAGTCCGGGGGGCATCGTTGATATGAGTTACCAAATAGATATAGGGGAATAAGGATCGAGGATCGATACCCTTGCTTGTGACACACCTTCTCGAAAACAAAGCGATCCGGAAGTTCATAGTGGCCTCCTTTGGTCTCTTTATTGCGGTCACCTATGCTGTTTCAGCGAGGGCGGCGGCTACGGTGGGGGGTAGCGTTTTTGCGGATAACCGAGTTGAGGTCTTTCTTTCCCAGTCCAAAGAATTCAGGGGTGATATTATAGGGTTCCCCATTGTATCGCATTTCAATGCCCAATTGCCGGACACTGAATTGACGGAAGGTGTGGCGCACTATTTAAATTTGGTAGTGCAGGTGCCCATTGGTTCGGATCCTTCGGGACTAGTAGGAACACTGAAGCTCGATGGGTTTGGGTTCGTGTTTGCCAATGGGGAATACACGCTTTCCACGGATACAACCGATTCCGTGCATTGGAATGTGAGTCGGCGTGGTCATCATATTCCTGATCCGATTGTAGACCGTGGGGCGAATGGTAAGGACCCGTGGGGCATGATTTTGGGTGTTGCTTCAGATGCGCGTTACATCGGAGCCGGTAGCGGTTTTGGCACTGTCTACTATTCCGTCGAGATCATTCCAACCGATTCGAAGGCGAGGTACGATGTGGAAGCTCTTGATGACAATGGATTCCTCGTCGCTGGCAGCCCGGTGCCAGTATCCCGAACCTACACTTCGGGTGACAGCAGTACGACGGTGTTTTCCGGTGAGGGAATCGTCAGGGGTCGGATGAGCAACCCTTTGGAAGGCGGTACTTCGATAAGGACGATTCAAGCGGAGTCCTTTTTTGAAAGTGAAGACTTTATCGTCACCACAGATTCAGGAGCGGCGACCGTGGATCTATCCGTAAACATGAGGTTTCTCGGCTCTCTGCGGGGCGGGGCGGGTCTGGCTGATATTCCGGACCAGTATAGCACTTCGGAATTCTATTTGGAACAGGCGAGAGTATATATTGATGAAGAAAGGGTGCTGAATGGAGCATCGACCGTTTCGATGTCGCACAGTTTGAATTTCGGTTTCGACTCCTCGGAACTGCAAACGCATTCCTCGGAGGGGTTCGAGTTTCTGCTGCCCGATGAGACTTCCTTTGTCGAAGGAACGTATGAAAAGGATTATGTCGTGAGCTTTGACGAGACAGTGACTTCGACAAGCGCTACGGTACCAGTAGGAACGCCTTTTAGTTTAGAGATCCTCCTCGAATGGTTTTCGATCGTAAGTACTCGAACTGCTGGCAAGGCGGTAGTCGATTTCGATTTAGACCTGTCCTTCCCGCCCTCTGGCGATGTCTTCAATCTCCCGGCTGGGTTTACGATCAACTCCATAGCGGGTGGGGTGGAGGACAATGTTTATACGTCTGCCGTGGAAACACCGCGGCCCCTGACGGAAGGGATCTTTCTTGACGTGGAAGATATTGAAGGTGATTCCAGTGCCCTAGGATACGAGGGGTGGATCGACATCTCGAATTTCTTTTCCAGTGTCAGCCGTACGCAAGGTTTGGCTAGACGTCGGGCTGGTCCTA
>JAUHWE010000488.1 GCA_030424825.1 Verrucomicrobiia bacterium | reverse complement strand
ATTTGCCTTTCTTTCCCGACATTGAGGAATTCATGAGCTCGCGTCCCGTGATCCTATTGGCTCTTCAAGGAGAGAACGTAATCCAGCGTGTTCGTGACCTTCTCGGCCCGACCGATTCTTCGAAGGCTCCCAAAGGAACGATCCGCGGAGATTTCGGTACCGACATGATGCGAAACGTCGTCCACGCCTCCGACGGACCCGAAACGGCCGAAGCCGAATTGAAGCGTTTCTTTGCCGACAGCGAAATCTACGGATAAGATCCCGTAGGGCCGGCGCTTGCGCCGTGCCGCGAGGGAGAATCCGGCGGTAGCATGTGATCTCCGAGCTTCTGCCTAACCTATTCTGCTTTAGCTTGCTCGAACTTCGACTGCGACCCGTAACGATAAAGGGGTCTAGCCGATTCTGAGATGTGCGGTTTGGCAACCGTTCTGTGCAGAAATTGTGTTTGAAACGTTTACCAGTGATCGAGGCTGGAAACTGACGAGTTCTTAGCTCTACTTTGTTAGATTTCGAGTGATTGTTATTAGGTCGTTGCCCTACCATTCGCCCATATAACAAAGTAGACTAAGAGACTGTGCAAAAAGTCCGATTTTTTGGATGTCTGATGTAGGGCGTTGCTTGCGGCGACCGCATCGTTTGAGTTCTAGCCATTTGTGCGGTCGCCGCAAGCGACGCCCCTACATCATATTCGACTTATTGGACAGTCTATTAGTGATATTAGGTTCAATGAGTTTGGTTTGCCAAACGCATTGGCGTTCCCCAGAGTGGAGCCATATTGCCACAATTTAGGCGTTCTACGGGCCGCGATTGTTTATAAATAAAATCCACTTAGTCCATCTGCAATGTGTCACGATGTCTTCATATCCCACTCTTCCATTGACAAGAATGTAGCCGATGCGGTTTGCGCGAACTTAGAGAAAGAAGGGATTCGCTGCTGGATCGCGCCACGGGATATTCGCCCGGGTGATTCGTGGGGCGCTGCGATCGTGAAAGGGATTGAAGGCAGCCGGGCGATGGTGATTGTTTTCTCGGCGAACTCGAATGAGTCCAAGCAGGTCATGCGGGAAGTCGAACGGGCCGTGCAAAAGGATGTTGTGGTGGTTCCTTTTCGTATAGCTGGTGTGAAGCCGAGCGCTGACATGGAGTATTTTTTAAGCGCCACCCATTGGCTCGATGCCATGACTCCAGAAATGGATGCCCATCTCGACAAGCTCAATGAGACGGTAAAGTCTATCCTGAACAAGAGTAGCCCGCCACAAGACCCGGTCGCTGTGCCCGCTCCTCAACCTGCGAGTACGGTACCGGTTTCAGTGCCGGAGACGAAGCGTAAAAACAAGGGCCTTTTAGTCGGTGTGATGGCGCTGCTATTAGTCGTGCTAGGTGGATTGTGGCTTTTCCTTTCTTCCGATTCGGAAGGGGTGCCTACAACCGAGTATCCAGCAGTGGGTGACGGCGATATCCGAATCGCGTTACCCGATAGGGTGATCGGGGCGGAGATGCTTGATGTTAACGTTTTGGGGAAATCCGGAGAGAAGGACTACATTGTGATCGGAAAGGCGGATGCCCAAGATAGAAGCTATTTGGTAAAGGCGAATGTTGAAGGCAAGGAAAGCGTGAGTCTTGAAGCGCCTGATGCGGAAGGATTGTACGAAGTCCGGTATTTTGATGCAGAAAAACGATCGGTAGTCGCTCGCAAAGCGCTAAAAGTAAGCGCTCCGGAAGTGACCTTAGAGACCGTTAAGGAATCCCTAGCGGGAACAGAGATTACAGTGAAATGGACTGCGCCTAATAACAAAGGGGACTTCCTCGCCATAGCAGAAAAAGGATCGGAAGACTCCAAGTATGTTCAATATGCTTACACGAATAAAGGCAGTCCTACGAGTATCCGGGTCCCGGCTACGGAAGGGGATTATGAATTACGCTATATTTCGGCTCAAAGCAGAACCGCCTGGGCCCGTCGCGATTTCAAAGCGCTTAAACCCGAAGCGAGTGTCGCCGCGCCTAAGACGGCAGTGGCAGGCTCAGATGTTGAGGTGGATTGGACGGGCCCCGCCTTGAAGGGCGATTTTGTGTCCGTTGCGGAACCTGGAAGTGAAGGGAATAAGTACGTAAACTATAAATACGTTCGGGAGGGACAGAAACTAGCATTGGCAATGCCGGTTGACGCGGGAACCTATGAAGTAAGGTATATATCGGGAGGATCCTACCTAATAAGAGATTCCGCTCCCATATCCATAGAGGCGGTAAGCGTTGAGATTGATGAGGTCGATGAAGTAGAGCCAGGCAAGGAGTTTAGCGTTAGTTGGACGGGTCCGGGTTACAAGGGGGACTACATCGCGCTCTTTCAATCGGGTGATACCAGTGGGAAGTATTTGTCCTATAAGTATGCCAAGAAAGGGAACGCTCTCCGCTTTACCGCGCCCGAGGAGCCCGGGACCTACGAACTGAGGTATATTTCTGGCCAGGAAAAGCGGGAATGGGCAGCGAGGCCACTCGTTGTGAAAGTAGCGGAAGAGGGCGGGAATTGAGGCTCAAGGTCGCCTTAGGAACCGCACGGACACCGAGTATCTCGTTTTTAATGAAATGGTGGGTCTCCGGACCTTCGACCACGATTGGGTTGGGTGCGCTATCGCTACCCTGAATGCGTTTCACTCGTCGATTCGGAGACCAGTTCGTCGAGCAAGGCAGGAATTTTTTCGATGTTGTTTCGGTCCTTTTGCTTGTCGGTTTCGTCCAAAGGCGTGAATCCGGAAAATGCGCTCTCGAGTTTAAGGCCCGCTATTTTCCAAGGGACCAAATTGGGATGCTCCTTTCGCTTGTCGTTTCTGGAAGGTCCAGGAACCCAGCCGTCCAGAAGCTTCTCAATGCACCAGCGACTATGCTCGCACTCAGCGAGTGTTTCCAAGTAATCGACATTGGTCTTGTTTGAGAGTCGGCTTCTTATCTCGGACGTCGCTTTTTTGACTGAGTCGCTGTCTCCTATATTCAAATCAGAAATTCCAAGAAGGCCGCATTTGATTTCAATGTGGGAAGCGGCCCTTCGATTTGATTCCTTGAAGATTTCATCTAGTTTCGCCCATGGCGCGAGGGAAGGATGTATCTCTGTCGGATTTCCCATCTCTTTCAGGTATTCCTCGTGTATGGTTCGTGCCAGGATTTCAGCGGGTCCCTCGTCGAGAGTGCTCAACTTGCAGATTTCGTCCAGAGTGGGAAATCCGCTCAAGTGTTTCCTAATCAACTCGGATCGTATGTAGTTGCGAATCTCGGAGTCGGACTCATCGGACCGAACGAAAATCTCGCTAATTTCGACGTTCTTTTGCTGAAGCAGGGCATCAGCGATGGTTAGGTTTCTCGTGGCATCCGCAGAAGCGAGTATCGCGATGGTAATGACGTCCTGATCTTCTGGTCCATTTTCAAGTGATCGTCCCGTAAGCAGCGACGCGCTGTCGAAAGTCATTTTCCTGAATTCTATTTCGGGGAATCCGATTTGCTGCTTCAACACCTCGATGCGGCTGGCGTTTTCCGCGTCGTAAAAATTGCGATCGAGCGAGAATACGGGAAATCGTGCTACGAGGTCATTCCATCCATTGGCATTATCGTCGATCACGGTCACGAAGGCGCTGTCGTTTCGTTGAAAGAAGGACATCCGCACGAGTTGCTCGAGTAGCGCCTGACCGGTTTTCCCGGTACCGAACAACACGATACGCAGTCGTTTTCCAAGCAGTATTTCGTTTGCGAACTTCAGATAAATTTTGCGAGTGAGCCTGCGGGCGGAATGCTCGTAGACGCTGAAAATCTGTAGATTGAAGTAGTCGTCGAGGTCCGTGAATTGGGAACCAAATTTCAAATGCCTAAAGTTGAGTTCAGAGAAGTGGACGAAGCAACGCGTGCTAATCGCGTCAGTCTTTTTCGCATTATCAGCCAATTCTGAAGTCCCAAAGACTTCCTTGTTTCTCTGGTAGACCCGAACGAGCGTTTTCAAATTCTGCGAATCTTGATCATGCATCGCGAATAGGTATTTCGCTTTTTCGACTCCGCAAATTTCGGGAGATGAGCCGTCAATGTCAGATAGTCGAAACGCGATGATCCCTCTTTTCCTCAACCATTCGAGATCCTCCAAGGTGAGATTCGGGTCGGCTAGCACTAGCGGGATTTTTCTCCGGACCAGATCCTCGCAAAGCATGCGAGAACGTAGATTGAAGCCGAAAACCACCGCGTGCTTGCGATAGAATAGCCGCACTCTCAAACGCTTGTACCAATTCTCAATTGCGAAGGAAAAAAGACTGATCGCGGCAGTCACGGTAACCAGAGGCGCCAGAAATCGCGCGACTTGCATGGGCCAATTCATTTGGTACAGGA
>JAUHWE010000487.1 GCA_030424825.1 Verrucomicrobiia bacterium | reverse complement strand
TCTGCAAATTCTAAAAAGCTGACTATTTGTCTGGATTTGTCTGCCAATGTCAGATCCACGAAACCTATTTCCTACAAATTCCCACCTGCATCTCACATCAACGTAGCGTACCACTTCGTTCTTTTAAGCGTTTGCCTGGCTGATTTTACAAATCGACCCAGCACTCAAGGGTACGTCTTTGAATGAGTTCAAACTAGATAAACAAAAACGACCACTATGATAAAACTGAATATAACCCGGCTGGCGCTTGCTGGCCTCACAATGACGGGACTGCACCTGCAGGCCCAGGACGACGAGGTAATCGAGTTGTCCCCCTTCGCGGTCGACGCCGCTGAAGACGTTGGCTACCGAGCGACCACTACATTGGCGGGATCCCGTGTCCGATCGAATATCGGTGACCTTGGGGCCTCTATTTCAATCATCACTGAGGAATTCATGCAGGACACCGGAGCGACCGATGGTGAATCGCTGCTGCAGTTCGTCGGAAATGTTGAAGTGGGTGGTGTGCTTGGCAACTACTCCAACGCGAGTGGCAACAACACGGTCGAGTCTCGCGTCAATCCGCAGAGAGGCCAGCGCGTGCGCGGGCTATCCAGTGCCCAGCTAACCCGCGACTACTTCAATACGGACATTCCGTTCGACTCCTACAATACCACACGTGTCACAGTTAATCGTGGCCCTAATTCGATTCTGTTCGGACTGGGTTCACCGGGAGGAGTCATCAACAACTCCACCAAGCGGGCCTATGTGGGGCAGGAGAACACCGACTTCACATTCCGTGTTGACCACCGCGGTGGGACTCGGGCGACCTTCGATATCGGCCGCACCGTCATCGAAGACCGTTTGGCGATCAGGGTGGCGGGTCTGCGTGAAGACCTGAAGTGGAAACAACGCCCGACGTTCGAGGAGGATACTCGCCTGTTTATGGCCTATGATTTGACGATCGCCAAGAATGAGAATTCGAACTGGCTCGGTCGCACTTCATTGCGAGGCAATTTCGAACAAGGCAAGATTGACCGAAATCCGCCGGATGTTGTCCCACCTTCGGACGGCTTTTCCTCTTGGTGGAATGGAATTGGCGACCAGGAATACCTGAATCGAATCCTTCAAGTGCCTGGGGTAGACTTTACGCAAATACCCAATGCCGCTGTCACGTCTCAGCAAGTCATAGCCGCGATCAATGGCGGTTTCGCTCAGCTTCCGGAAGGTGCGGACTTGAATGAGTACGCTGCGGCCGAAGGACAATTCGTTCCCCGCACGACGGTAGACCGTTTTAAAAGGGGCAATCCTCTGGGTAACGACCCGACCGAAGGGGGAAGAAACAGTTCTGTGCAAACCACGCCGTACTTCCTCTTTCCTGCAGTAAACTATAACCAGCACAACTCGAATGAGAAGGGCTGGGATTCTCCCGAGCTGGAGGGCATCCAGGGCATCATGGCCCGTTGGCGCCCGAATGGGTTCGCCACTCAGGACGTGCGGTGGACCTCGGCGGCGACTGCGGGAACTGCTAATGGATTCGACGCGAAGTCTTTGCAGAACCGCGACGTTTTCGACTACCACAACAACCTGTTTGCGGGGACGACTAATCTCATTACCACGGAGTTCGACATGAACCAGGTGTTCCTCGAGCAGGAGTTGTTCGGCGGCCGTGCCGGTATCGAGCTCGCTTTCGACAAGCAATCCCGGGACCAGTACGAATTTACGCCCTTCGACAGTGGGGACACGAAAACAATTCGTATCGACCTAGGTCAGCACCATTCTCCCGGTGACTCCGATTTTGACGGCGTTCCGGACCGCCTCGCCAACGAGAACGTGGGCCGTGCTGTCATTCGCTGGAATGACAACTTCGAGCGGTTCCGCTACAATATCCAGGACACGCTTCGGGCGACGGTTTTCGGCACGCTCGACACGGCAGATGTTTTCCAGAACGACGGACTGGCCAAGATCCTGGGCAAGCACACGCTGACCGGATTGTGGGAGGAGCGCACCAATGTGAACAGCCAGCGCCAGATACGCGGCTCTTGGTGGGCGGATAACGCGACTGAAGAAAATGGCTTGTGGCCAGGCGGCTCGAACATCTCAAACGGACTCAGCGACAACTTTCGCCGTATCGTGAAGAGCCAAGTGTATTTCACGGACGACCTGAGAGGCGTGTCGAGTCCAGACCAGGTACGCGTCAATGGTTACATCGACGTCGACTTTCCAAAGATTGGCGACGAGTATGGCATTTGGTACTTTGACAATGGCCCGGACGACGTGGACAAGATCAACACTTGGAGAATCATTGAAAACGAAGGCCCGTCGTCATTGACGAGAAACGTTCTCACATCCGAGGCGTGGAGTCTGCAAAGCACCTTCATGGCAGGTAACATCGTCGTGCTCTATGGCGAACGCACGGATGATCAGAATGCCTATGATCGGTATCGATCGACTGGTTACGGAGCGGCCGGCATTGACGGGGCGGAGCGCCTCGACCTTCCGGGCCTCAATGAGGTGGATGGCACGTTCAATGCAGATCTGCACCAAATTGATCCCGATTCCCTGGTTTTCAATACGGGTACCACGAGCACGAAGAGCTTGGTCGTGAAATTCCCGGAAGAGTACCTCTTTGAACTTCCCTTCGGTATGGATCTTCAGGCCCACTACTACGAGGCGGACAGTTTCCAGCCAGCGGGTCTTTCGAAGAACATCATCGGCGAGCCTTTGGCTAGCCCATTAGGGGTTACAGAAGAAAAAGGCGCTCAAATCACCTTGTTCGATGGCAAGTTGTCGATTCGCTATAACGAGTTCGAAACCGCTCTCGCCAACAATCGCACAAACCTTGGCGGACAGCTTGGGCAGATAGGCAATCGTTTCGATTTCTTCCTTGACCGCATCACGTCTGCGGAGAATGCAGAGGACGTAAACTTGTATCCAAATGGCTACGATCCTGATCCAAACGTTTCGGGTGTCTATGATGGATCGCTCGCGTCTTACACTGTATCGGGTGATGCTGCTTTCACTCCGGACACTGCGGACGTAGGGCCGGACTTTAAGACCAATCGGCAGAGGCTTTCAGGCACGGACGCGGATCTGGGTGGGTTCGAATCGTTTGAGGAATACTATCAGGCGATTATCGATGCCGTTCACCCAAGCATCCAGGCGCTTCGCAATTTTCGGGTGGTCACATCTGAAAGTGGCGAGCGCGTGGATGAAAGCGATCCGATCATTGGTTTGAACTCCACCCAGGATTTCGTGGCGACCGGAAAAGAAATCGACATTGTGGGACAAGTGACTAAGAACCTGACGTTGTTTGCGAACATCGCCCAGCAGAAGACGGTTACGGACAACACCGGACCTGTGGCGATTCCGTTAGCTCGCGCCCAGGCGGAGCTGCTTCAGCGGCCCTTGCCGACTTCAGCCGGAGGTTATTCACTCTGGGACCTTCGCGACTCTCCGTTCCAGGTTGAGACGGGGACGATCGGCACACGCTACAATGTCGTGCTTCGCCAGATGAATATCGAAGAAGGCAAGGATGGAACGCAGCTGGCAGAGCAGCGCGAATGGCGCATCAATGTCAGTGGACGCTGGGACTTCCTTGAAGGGCCTCTCAAGGGCGTCCAAATCGGTGGCAGTCTCCGCTATCAGGATAAGGTCGCGGGCGGTTACCCGAACCGGATCGACGAGTTCGGCAATGTTCTCCCTGACATTTCGAGTCCATGGTTTGGGCCAGACTTGATCGATGGCGATGTCTTCATCCGCTACGGTCGTCCCATCATGAACGGCAAGGCGGACTGGACGATACAGTTGAACGGAAGAAATGCTTACCGCAGTAACGGCGACGAGGACATTCCGATCAACTTTGATGCGGACGGTTCGGTAAGGCTCGTTCGTGTTCCTGTGGAGCAGCAATGGTTCCTGACCAACAGCTTCTCGTTCTAGTAGAATATTTATAACAAAATAACTTTCGAGACCCTCGCTTTGCGGCGAGGGTCTTTTTGTGGAAGGAGGTTCAGGATTATTGGTAGGGGCGGTTTTCGCGAGCCTTCCGAAGGGTTCGTGAAGGATGAAGCGGTTTAGGGAGGAGAATTGATTGTTGGCCAAGCTCGATCCTGCGATTGATGAAACGGTGAACATGGTTAGATGACCGTCATCCATCCGTATTGTCCTAAAATCTTTGGTTAAGAATCATTTATCTGACCCTAGCGTCTTTTCAACTGATGGCATTTAGATATGAGTCGGTCGCTGAAAAACCAACATGCTAGTCCGAAATCGTCTGTAATTCCAGACAAGCACCGCCCGGTCATCTTAGGCTTGACGTCAAACGGGTCTTTTTCTTGGATATTTTGGCATTAAACGAGGCTTCCCAAAGCTAAAGTACC
>JAUHWE010000486.1 GCA_030424825.1 Verrucomicrobiia bacterium | reverse complement strand
GCGCCGCGCGGTTTCCGCCGAGCCCAGCATCTTGATGCCGAAAACAAATAGAGTGGCGGCAATTACGTAAGCCAGATTTATTATGCTGTCAAAATTCATGGCTTATCGGTCCTTCTTTTTGAACATTTGCAGCATTCGGTCGGTTACCAGATAACCACCCACCACATTCACGGTAGCAAATACGAGGGCGAGAAATCCCAAGACCATTCCCACGGTACCCGTTTCGTTCACCCCGGTCGCTACCAAGGCCCCAACGATTGTAATTCCTGAAATCGCATTCGAGCCCGACATCAACGGCGTATGCAATTGGGAAGGCACTTTTGAGATGAGCTCGAGCCCTAAAAAAGCGGCGAGCACGAAGATGAAGAAAAGCAGTACGAGGTCCATTGGCAAAAATTAGGTTGTAGATCGTGAGGTGGGTCTTCGGGTCTCCTTACTTAAAGCGTTCATGGACAATCGAGCCTCCGTCAGTAATAACGCATCCTCCAAAGATTTCATCCTCGAGATCACGCGTGATCTGCTTCGACTCTTCATTCCAGAAATGATCAATGAAATTGAATATGTTGGCGGAAAACATCTGACTGGCATGGACCGCTACTCGATCTTCCAAAGCGCCAATACCGATAATTCGCGGACCATCCTTGATCTGGACTTCTTCATCGAGTTTTGATCCGACGACATTGCCCCCTGACTCAACCGCTAAATCCACTATAACGGAACCAAACTTCATTCCGCTAACCATTTCCTCCGTTACGATCTTCGGGGCCGGTCGACCGAACAGCTTGGCCGTCGTAATCACAATGTCGGACTGCGCGCAAATCTTAGCCATCCCTTCTTGCTGCATCTTTATTTGCTCGGGCGTAAGCTCTTTGGCGTAACCTTGATCGGTTTGGCCCGTGTCACCCAAGTCGATTTTAACGAATTTCGCCCCTAGAGACTTTACCTGCTCCTCAACCACAGGCCTTGTATCAAAAGCTTCAACACGAGCCCCCATTCGTTTCGCAGTAGCGATCGCCTGCAAACCCGCGACACCCACGCCAATTACAAAGACCCTTGACGGCGAAATCGTTCCAGCAGGCGTCATCATCATGGGCAAAATCCGATTCAACCGCTCAGAGGCTTTCACCACGGCAAAATAACCAGCTAAATTCGCCTGGGAACTCAATGCATCCATTTTCTGGGCAAGCGTCGTTCTCGGAATCATCTCCATGCTGATTGCCGTCACTCCCGCGCTCGCGAAAGCGCTTATCAATTCAGCTTCATTAAACGGATCGAGAAAACTGATGTGCAAGGCACCTGGCTTGAGAAGCGGCACTTCCGCGTCAGGGGGTTTCCGCACTCGTGCAACCAAATCCGCCTTGCCCAATTCCGAGGCGCGGTCTTCGACGATTTGCGCTCCCGCCTTTTCGTAATCCGTATCCAAAAAATAGCTATTCAGACCTGCCCCACTCTCAATAGTGACAGCAATTCCCATCGCTGTCAGCTTTTGAACCGATTCCGGAACGAGAGCTACCCGAGTTTCTGAGGATAACGATTCACGAGGGATGAATACGCGCATAGATTGGGACCCTAGTGAACCAAAATCCAAAATCAACAAACATTAGCGACTTACCGCTTTTTTCCTATTTCTGTCCGAAAGCGTGCCATTCAGTCTTTCCGCAATTCCCTACAGAAAAAGGAGGGTTTGGGGATTACCCCCATGCGAGGGCGGCTTAGAATTTCAATCTTTGTCGGGAGATTCGTTCACGAATTCGACTGTCAAAGCGTCTATTTCCTCCGGGAGGTCGTCCACGAAGACACGCACAAAATTCGCTCTTCGACTGCCGTAGCTCTTGTCAAATTTGTTACGACGCACAATCGCTTTCTTTTCCCAAGTGATCTCTCCATCCTCCTCTGAGCCCTTCCGGTTGAAAATATGGAGATGAGCGACCGGTTTCACGAGGCGATCTGCGGTCGCTTCCAGTCGGCAAGTGAAAAGCCATTTACCATCCTCTTTTTCATGCCATTTCGGGTTTTTGATGAAGACTTGTGCCGTATCGACATACGTTACATCGGATGGACCTTCAGCCCCGAGCGTAGCAGACTGAAGGGCAATGGCGACTAGCGCAAAAAAGGGAAGAATACGTTTCATAACGATAGTATAGTCCATCTCGTATACTATTACGACCCACAACCGCTTTTTATTACCTCTAAAGTTCACCTAAGGCTCGATAGGCGCTTCCCGCAAATCAGGAGCTTAAGGACGGATCTAAGCGGCTCGCATGGTTTCTCGCAAATTCCGAAACGCCTGGTCTCTTCTAGCTCTCGCCACCTCGATTGAGCGTGTCTGCAGACTCTTTCGGACACGTTCCGAGGTTAAGGCCGTCGGATAGACCGTGTAGTGTAGCCACCACACGCCGTTGTTGTTCCATAGATGGTGATTCGGGTTATCATTCGCCACCCGTAGCGGTAATCCATGTATCTTGTTCATTGATGCCGTTTGCTTTGATGTTAGCTATGCACCTGGAGCCGCCTCGGAAAATCCGCATTCGTTAAAATGGAATTTTTCCAATAGGTTTTTTCATCGTTGCAAGCATGATTACTTGTTTTAGATGCCCATCCGACGCGAAGCGCCGAATCCACCGTAGATCCTATAGAACTCGGTTGGCGGGTTGCGGAAATCCGCGACCACTCCTGATGCAATTAAAGAACGAAGCGTCACTATGCACTAGAGCGGACGTATCTGGAAAGCCTTTTTAGTGTCATAGTCCAAAACTGAAACCCAAAGGGTGGGAGATCCATTCTCGACGGTTGCAGTGTTCAGGTTAATTTAGAGTCTCGTAGGAAAAATCGACCTGAAGATCGGATGCGATCGACTCAAGCTGACGACGAAGCGTGGCGGCATCACAAGTTTCGGGGATACACACCTTAGCTTTCGCCTCGAACAACCGCTCTCCCGACATCGGAGCACTGTAGCATTGCGTAGACAATTCCTCAACATTCACACCACTAGCAGAGAACGCATTAGCGATGTGCCTTACAATACCAGGTCGATCTTGACCCACAATTTCAATGTTCGCCACCTCTACACATTGAGAACCCTGATTGGTCTCGCTTTCATGTACAACGATGTCGAGACCGCTCCCTGCGAGCTCATGAAGAGCCCTTCTCAATGCCTCTCTCTTCGAATCTTCGATATCAACTTGAAGCAAACCGGCAAACTGTCCCCCTAAATGGCACATGCGACTTTCGAGCCAATTTCCTCCATGCTCAACGATCAAAGTAGCCACAGAATCCACGAGTCCGGGCTTGTCTGGACCAATTACAGTCATAACGAGTGGGGTGTTCATAGGTGATAAAAATCTGCCGATTCGAAGGTAAGTGGCAAGTGCCAACACAAACGGCCCGCAGCGATAAAAGCTGCGAGCCGCACTGTAGCTTGGAGATTCTGAACTGCTAATTGATGAAAAACCTATTCCTCACGTTTTCTCGAGCCGAAGAACCGATGTCCTCCCATGATTGCAAAAATCGTGGCGATTCCTAGGAAGCCTAGAGAGGAATCAGGAACGTCCGCAATGTCACTGCCTAAATCCTGGCCTGGGTGGGTGGGTGAGTTGAGCGGATTCAAGCGCAGATTTCCTACGGTCAGCTGATATTTAGCTCTGTCCGCGTTCGCAATGGCTGAACTGATGCGCAACACATAATCGCCGGGATTAAGAAACCGAGAGACTGTACCACCTGGTCTTCCCATCCCAATACCGTCGTGGAAGACAGAAATATCGGTATCAAGCCCTAAAATTTGGTAGTAAGAGAAGTCCTTCATATCTGACATGTCGACTACTGACCAATCGAAAGCCAATTCCGTTTCGCCCGTGATACTCAGGTTTTCTGTGAAAATCGATGTGCTTTGAGCCTGAGGCGTTCCGTTGAATCGGAGCGCTCCATTGCTCAGGTCGGAAACGTATTCTACCGAGCCGAAATCTACCGTGAATGCGATTCCCCCAAGTTCGCCGGTCCCGCCAGCGTCAACGGTATCCCCAATTGTTATTGCGTGCGAAGTCGTTGCCAATCCCGTTAAGGCTGCTACGATCGCTAAAGTTTTAATAAGAGTTTTCTTACTCATCTCAAGTTCCAGTTGAATTCTCCCATATCATACCTGAATCGAATCCTTATGCATATAGGGCAGAGACACGGTCAGGGTATAAAGGGAACTACTAGGTAAAGGAATTCATAATTAATTTACCTGCTAGGACTATTCCAATAACTCGAAAAAGGACCTTTTCCTACAGATAAATCCCGATTCCCCAATCATTCGGCTTCCCTCCTAAATTGGTGGCCCTGCGCGCCGTTTCTCCAAAGGAACGACTTCTTTTGTGGACCTG
>JAUHWE010000485.1 GCA_030424825.1 Verrucomicrobiia bacterium | reverse complement strand
AAGTTGAGGACGAGATTCGTGAGAGGACTGGGGAAATTGGACGGGTTGGGCAAAGTAGCCGATGCCCGGCTGGTCCGGTTTAAGGATAGTGATGAAAAACTGGTTTTTCAACGATACCCAATCCACGTTGCGGTTCTCGCTGATAGAGTCGCGGGGCGCGGATTTGAAGAAAGGGATGTTGCTGCCGGTGAATTTTCCTTGGGCGAGAAACTCGGTATCTTCTCCGTCGAAGTAGCCGAAAGTTAATAGTTGAGCATCTTGTGGTCCGGAGGGCGCGACCGTTCCCGAGTTCAAATTGAACTCGCCAATAAAGAGAGGATTCGCTGTGAGGTTGCGGAATTCGAGTTCGTGGCGGACAAGGTAGGCCTTCTCGTTTTCAACGTCTTGGTTGATCGTGTATCGCCGAGTGATTTGGTAGCTGTCATCAACGATCTTCCTAAACTCGACAGTATTCGGGTCGCTGGGTTCTACCAATTGGTAGGACTCGGTTTTGTCGAGTCCTCTAAGCCCTGTCAATTCGAGCGCGGGACCCGAGCGGCGTTCATTCATGACGTAGGGAGAACTGTCGTCACGGGATCTTTCGAAGTCCTTGAGAACGATTTCCTGGATCGCCCCTCCATAATTGGTGAAGCGAGCTTCCATCAACGCGTTGTCGCGAGTGACGATTCTTTCGTCGAGGTTTGCTCCGATCGTTTCCAATTCCGCTGGGCCAGAAACATTTAAGTTCGTTTGTGGAGCGATTACGGGTGTCGCATCAGACGGAGTCGTGGAAGGCGTGTTTTGGCTAGGCGATTGCGATTGGTCAGGTCGCGATGTAGGCGTCTCAGTAGGTTGAGAGGGAGGCGGGGCCTGAAAATACATCAAGGCGAATGCACTAGCCAGGAGCAGAAGTCCTATAGCGGTATTTTTCTTATCCATTTAGAAATATTATCGAATTCGATCGCGAGCGCGAAGGTCGGTCATAAAAGAGGGTGGAAATCTTCAGGCAAGCAGAATAAACACGCATCGGCGGGTTGATCTCAGGGGCTTTTGGACCGGTTTGGCAGAATCAGCCCGTTGTACTGGAGGGCTTGTTCAAAACGATGCTTCAGATCGTCTAACGCGGCGGTATTCGCAGGAAAGCGAATACTTATGACGATATCTGCTTCCGGGCGAATTTCCAGCTGGTGCAGGCGGAAGAGCTCTCTAAAGCGCCGCTTGAGCCGGTTGCGGGCGACGGCATTGCCCACTCGTTTAGACGCGGAAATCCCGATGCGAGCACAAGGAAGGTCGGCCCGGTCGTGGGAGCGCAGGGTAGAAAAAAGGGCGAAGTACTGGCAGCGGTAGGTCCGGCCGTGTCTCCGCGTGCGGATAAAGTCGTTATTTCGCTTTAGCCGCTGGGTTGCCTTGAGGGTAAGCTTCGGAGTCATAGGCGCAGGCTCCGACTCGTGATTCCCGGCTCCGGCTATACGTTTACGAGCCGTTTGCGACCCTTACGCCTCCGGGCGTTGATGACGGCGCGGCCGCCTCTGGTTTCCATGCGAGCACGGAAGCCGATCTTGCGGACTCGTTTCAAGCGGTGTGGTCTGTATGTCGGTCTCATGACTAAAAATTGGAAAAAGAGGGAGAAAATGGAAATAGCATGGGGTGGCTGTCAAGCATGGAAAGGCATATCAAGGCCGCTTTCCGTTCTTAGGCAAGTTTGGCAAGGGTTTTCGCCTTAGTGATCCCTCGAGGTGTTTGCTAGGCTCGGCTTGTAAAATGAAATGGGGTCACGGCCTATCGATTCTTGATTTCCCGATCTAGAATGTAGCTAAACGGGTACTGGGCTGGGCATAGTAGGGTTCTGCCCCATGCTTAAGCAGCCCTTCTCTATAGACGGATGACGTAGGGTTCCCGAGAGAAGAGATCTGTTTTGCGGATGCTTCCTGTATTGGCGGATTCCCGAAAGATCTGCTGGGTGTGGTTAGATTGCATCATTAGGAACGATTGCCGATGGGCAATAACCCACTGAAAAAGCAGTCTCAATAGAATCGACCTGTTGAATCCCTTCTTAGCCGACAGCGATAAGTCGCGAGTAAACCTCTAGATACCGCTGCTGGGCACGTTCGATAATTTCAGCCGGAAGCTCTGGGCCGGGGGCGGTTTTGTCCCAGTCGAGCGTTTCAAGGTAGTCGCGGATAATCTGCTTGTCAAAGCTGGCGGGAGAGATCCCTTCACGCCATTCCGAGGCTTCCCAATACCGGGATGAATCGGGAGTCAGAACCTCATCGATTAGGTAGAGGTTCCCGTCGTCATCCAGACCAAATTCGAACTTAGTATCAGCGAGTATGATACCCGCCTTTTTTGCCAGTTTATGACCGAAATCATAGAGCTTGAGACTGGTCTCTTTTACTTGATCAAAAACGTAGTCCCCTACAATTGCCCTCGCTTCCTCGTCCGTCACGGGCATGTCGTGCCCTTCTTTCGCCTTCGTAGTGGGAGTGAAAATCGGCTCGGGCAGCGGTGAGGCCTGATTTAAGCCTTCGGGCAGCGAAATGCCACAAACGCTGCGAGACTCCTGATAGGAGCTCCAACCGGACCCTGCGAGGTAGCCACGAACGATACACTCGATGTTGAGCGGCTTCAGTTTTCGCACCGCCATACTGCGCAATTGCCCATCCTGGCTGAGGCCTAGCTGGTCTTTTAGAATATCAGATTCGTTAGGCAGAATGTGGTTGGCGGCGATATGCTTCGTTTTCTCGAACCAAAAGTGGCTCAGTTGAGTCAATATCAATCCTCGTCCGGGAATTCCTCCGGGAAGGACAACGTCGAATGCCGAGATGCGGTCCGTAGCTACGAGCAGAACGCTGTCGTGCAAATCGTAAATCTCTCGCACTTTGCCCGATGCAACTTTCTGAGCATCGATGGATTCTATCAAGTCGCGAACGGGAGTTGCGGGAAGGGCTGCTTTTAAGTCTTCACCAGAAATCATTACGAGAGACTAGGTGTGATGGCCCCCTTGAAAAGCGTTATCTGTCGAAATCCGAAAGTTAAGGAACGCGATCTATAGGATCAGATTTTAGAACTTCGGTATTCTTTACTTAAAAAGGGGAGGAAGCTTCGCGGAATACCGACTTGATTTCAAATCGAGGCCGGTGCGCATTTCCGTTTTTTGAATTACCCGAGAAGCGGACTGTTCTTCAAATCGGTAGGCGAGCACGGGGGAGTAGGGCGCGATACTCGTGTCGCTTTCAAGGCGCTCGATCCGGCCGGTTAATCCGTTTACTACCCAAAGCTTGTCTCCTTCGAGACGAGAGTTCTCGTATTCAATTATTCCGGATTCATTAGCCTGGCCTAGGAGCTTCATTTCTCCTTGTTGGGCGTAGGAATAGAATTCGACAAACGCCTTCGCCTCATCGGCTACTTTGGTTTTACTGGCAATTCGGAAGTGCTCCGTGAGCATGACTGACGGGGAAATTTGTTCAACCGTTGATAGCCATTGTTGCTGGCCGATTCCGTCAGGAGCCAGCTTTTTGAAAGAGTCAATCTGGTTCTGCAATTCGGGAGACAAAGCCAAGCCCCATTTCCAGGGATTCATTTCCATGAACTCGATGAGCTGCTGCTGCCAGTAGGCACGAAAGGCGGGAGACAACGTTCTTTTGGCCGTTAGTTCGTCAATTAGTTCAAGCGGGAAAAACCGAGGGGCGCCAGCGAGTATCTTCATAAAGGATACGCGGAGGGATTCTTGGAAGTAGATGGACTCTTTGGACAATTCGGAGGGCTCGTAGAAGAAGCCCCAGAACGTGCCGTCCGGGTGGCTCAGGAAATTCATCTCTAAGGCTTCTGCTTCCGCAGTGCCATTCTCGTCGAACCCGCGTACTTTAAAGCTAAAATTGATACCCGTCTTTAGCCCGGCCTTGTCCCCTTTCTGGATGGGATCTACGAGAAAAACGGAATACTCGCTTTTGGCGACGGGGGCTCCTTCAAAATACTTCACCTTTGATTCGTAGATGGTGGGAAACAAAGGGTTGTTAATCATGCGCTCAATAAACGCGGTTTCCGCTTCGTCTAGAGCTTGCTTTTCCGTCGCGAAATTACTCGAAGCGCTCAATGCCTGCCATCCCTCGGGATTATTTGGCATGATCAGGTTTTGCAATAGAGAGTTGTATTGGTTTTCCAACTTCAGTATTCTACCTATGTTGCGTTTGCCTTCGGGGGGAAGCGTGTCGAAATTATAGATCGCTTCCAGCGATTTTAGATAACTAGCCAGATCGCCTGCCCCTTTGATCGACTTTTGGGCGGCCAGCAGGGTGTCCCGCTTGTTCTGGATGCTCTTGAGCGACTCCTCGATGCGTCCCATGCTGCGGGCCTGGAGATTGTTTTCATCCAATTCTGGATACTGG